>DAIRFU010000889.1:0-2430 GCA_036794935.1 Kofleriaceae bacterium
ACTCGCGCGCGAGATCCAGGACGGCGTGCGCGAGCGGCTCGGGATCGAGCTGGTCCCCGAGCCGGTCATCGTCCAGCGAATAGCAGCCGCCGGCCCGACGTTGTAAAAGCCTCGACATGGCTCATCCGTTCGCCGGCAAGCGCGTCGCGGTCGTCATGGGCGGCCTGTCCGCCGAGCGCGAGGTGTCATTGAACACGGGCGCCGGCGTGCTCGCTGCATTGCACGAGAAGAGCTGGGACGCGGTCGCGATCGACTGGCGGCAAGGCACGAGCCTGGCGGGGCTGCTCGAGGCGTCCGGCGCCCAGGTCGTGTGGAACGCGCTGCACGGCACGTACGGCGAGGACGGCGCGGTGCAGGGTCTGTGCGCGTGCCTGCAGCTGCCGTGTACCGGCTCGGGCATCCTCGCGAGCGCGCTCGCGATGGACAAGGTGATGTCCAAGCGGATCTTCGACTCCAGAGGCGTGCTGACGCCGCGCTGGCACCTGTTGCCTCACGACGGGCCGGCCGACGGCAGTGACGCGCCCGCCGTGCTGGCCGACTTCGCGCTGCCGTGCGTGATCAAGCCAGCGAACGAGGGCAGCTCCGTCGGCGTCAGCATCGTCGAGGATCGCGCGCAGCTCGCCGCCGCGACGGCAGCCGCGCGGCAGTTCCACGGCGCGGTGATCGCCGAGGACTACATCGCAGGTACCGAGGTGTTCGTGGGCATCCTCGACGGTCGCGTGCTCGGCTCCGTCGAGGTCCGCCCGGCGACGAAGTTCTACGACTACGAGGCGAAGTACAAGCGCACCGACACGACGTACCTCGTGCCGCCCGAGCTGGCCGCCGACGTGATCGCGCGCGCCGAGCAGCTCGCGCTCGCCGCCTACACCGCGCTCGGCTGCAGCGGCCACGCGCGCCCGGACCTGCGCATCTCGGAGGCCGGCGAGGCGTTCGTGCTCGAGGTCAACACGCTACCCGGCATGACGAAGACCAGCCTCTTGCCCAAGATCGCCAGGTCGATCGGCGTCGACTACGCGACGCTTTGCGAGCAGATCCTGGCGAGCGCGAAGTAAGCTGAAACCGCGGCCGCGCCGATGAGTCCTACCGACGTGTGCAGACCTCGCCTCGGGATCGCGCTGGCCGTGCTGGCCGCGTGCGGTGCACCGCCTCGCGCCCGCCAGTCGCCTCCCGCGCCGCCGCCGCCCGCCCGGGCGCCCGCGCCGGCCGAGACGGGCCACCTCGCGGAGCTCGAGAGCCGCCCGCCGCCGAAGCTGCTCGACATCGACTGGAACACGGTGCCCGTGGCGACCGAGGCGGATGCGCTCGCGCTGTGGCAGCGGATCGCGCCGACCGGCGCCGACTGGACCGACAAGCTCGACGAGCTCCCCGACGAGAGCGAGGTGCCCGCGCGGCTCGCGCTCGCGCTGCTCGGCGGCGGCAATTTCACGTGCGTATCCCCGCCCGCGCCGGGTGGCTGCGCGCAGCCGGCCGTCGATGTGCCCGAGCCCACGCCGAGCGCGACCCTCGCGGATCCGTGCCTGCGCCGGCTGCTCGCGATCTGGGCGATCGGTCAGCTCGACGGCGACCAGCTCGTCGGCGCCAAGGGGGCGCTGCGCGCGATCGCCGCGATCCCGCCGCCGGAGTCCGAGCTCGTCGCGGTGGCGCTCGACGCGTTACCCGAGACCGATCAGGATGGCCGGCTCGAGCTGTTCGCGATCGCGTTCGCGGCCGGCCACCGCGAGCTGGTGAACGGCAAGATGAGCGCGCTCGACGAGGCGCACCTCGTCGCGGCCGTGCGCGACCATCACATCGACGGCGCGCTCGATCTGCTCACGGTCGCGATGCAGCGCCCGCTGTTTCTCGCCGCGATCACCGACGAGCACCTGTACGGACCGGCGCGGGTGCAGGCGATCAGCGAGCTGTACGACAGCGACGACAAGCTCGCGCCCGACGCCCGCAAGGTGATCGTGCGCGCGACGAGGTCAGCCGACTGTGCGGTCGCCGCCGGTGCCGCGCGGTTCCTCGTGCGCACCGGCGAGAAGCGGTTCGGGCCGGCGCGGCCACGCACCACGCGGCCGGCGACGATGATGCGCGCGCTGTGCGTGCTCGCGAGCTACGAGGCCGAGCTGCGGCCCGACGAGCCCTCGTACCTACCCGGCTACATCCCGAAGCGGGGCCTCGAGCTGGTGACGGCGACGCACGACGAGTACAACGAGATCGATGCCGACGGTGACGGCGATCCACACACCGAGCACACGTCGGTCTACGTGCCGCGCGACGAGGTCGTGCTGCCCGAGGTCGACGATCTGATCCGCGCGTTCGGGAACTGCACCGGCACCACCTGCCGCTCGGCCGATCGCGAGTTCCGGTTCGGCTTCCGGGGCCGCGGCGAGCTGCTGCTCACCCGGCTCGAGATTCGGGTGTCGGTGGGCTCACGGTGGTGAGAGCCCT
>DAIRFU010000291.1:0-8807 GCA_036794935.1 Kofleriaceae bacterium
CCGGCGAGGTAGCTCTCGCGGTATGCGGCCTCGTCGACGAGCACGCCGTCGAGCAGCAGCTCGACACCGATGTGGGCGACCGCTCGGCGTGGCCCGCGCGCACAGCCGGCACGCGCGAGGCGCTCGTCGAGCTCGCGCATCAGGGCGAGCACGGGCGCCAGCTGATGGAACACGCGGTCGGTCTCGTGGTGGAGCGCGATGCCCTGGCCGACCTCGGCGTCGGCGGCCTCGGCGAGCCGGGCGCGGCTCATCGTCGCGAAGTCCGGGAGCATCGCGCCCAGCACGCGGCCCGGGGCCGGTGCCTGCCAGCTCGCGACCGCCGCGTGACCGAAGAAGTTCACGACCCTCTGTTAGCATCTTCGCGTGGTCGTCGTCGGCATCGATCTCGGCACGCAGAGCCTCAAGGCGGTCGTCTGCGACGAGGGCCTGGCCGTGCTCGGCGCGCACGCGGTCGCGCTGCCGACCGCGCACCCGCGGCCGGGCTGGGCCGAGCAGGATCCGGGCGACTGGGAGCGCGGGCTCGCCCCGGCGATCGGCGGTGCGCTGGCGGCGGCGGGCGTCGCGGCGGCGGACGTCCGGGCGGTCGCGCTCGCGGGCCAGCTCGACGGTTGCGTCGCAGTCGACGCCCGCGGCACGCCGCTGTCGGCCGCGCTGATCTGGCAGGACCGGCGCGCCGCCGACGAGGCGCTGCGCTGCCCGCCGGGCCGGCTGTTCGCGCTGACCGGCCAGGTCGCCGATGCGAGCCACCTCGCCGCGAAGGCGCGCTGGCTGCGCGCGCGGGGCGTCGCGGCGGCGCGGTTTCACCAGCCGGTGAGCTACCTCGTCGAGCGGCTGACCGGCGCCGCGGTGCTCGATCCGGCGCACGCCTCGACGACGATGCTCTACGACCTGCACGCCGGGACGTGGTCGGGCGAGCTACTCGCCGCGTTCGAGCTGTCGGCCGCGCTGCTGCCCGCGATCGAGCCGGCGACCGCGATCGCGGGTGTGCTGACCGCGGACGGCGCCCGGCTGACCGGCCTGCCGGCGGGGGTCCAGGTCGCGGTCGGCACCGGCGACGACTTCGCGACGCCGCTCGGCGCCGGCATCGTCGCGCCCGGCTCGATCGCGTGCGCGCTCGGTACCGCCGAGGTCGTCGGCGCGCTCGCCCCCGAACCGGTGTTCGACATCGCGAGTGCCCGTGCCGCGAGCGATCCGTGGCGCGATCTCGCCGAGCCGATGGTCGAGACGCACGCGTACCCGGCGGGCGGCTTCTTCGTCGAGAACCCGGGCTGGCTGTCGGGCGGCGCGGTGCGCTGGGCGGCCGCGATGTTCGGCTTCGCGAGCGACGCCGAGCTCGATGCCGCCGCCGCGAGTGCGCCGCCGGGTGCCGGCGGTGTGACGTTCGTCCCCGCGCTCGCCGGGGCGATGACGCCGGTGTGGCGCGCGGGCGCGCGCGGCACGCTGCACGGGCTGACCGCGGCGCACGATCGCTCGCACGTCGCGCGCGCGATCCTCGAGGGGCTCGCGTTCGCGTGCCGGGATGTCGTGCAGCGGCTGATCGCGCTCGGTCTGCCCGCACAGGATGTCGTCGTGCTCGGCGGCGGCGGAACGAGCCGCGTGTGGCTGCAGATCCGCG
This sequence comes from Kofleriaceae bacterium, assembly GCA_036794935.1. Lineage (GTDB taxonomy): Bacteria > Myxococcota_A > Polyangia > Haliangiales > Haliangiaceae > JABFXX01. The sequence continues at coordinate 1,616 of DAIRFU010000291.1, forward strand.
CCGACGCGCTCGGGCTGCGGCATCGGGTCGCAGCGCGCACCGACACGTGCCCGGTCGGCGCCGCGATGATCGCGGCGGTCGCGGCCGGTGGGCTGCCCGATCTTGCCTCGGCGGCGGCGCTTGCACCCGCTCACAGTGCTGCGACGGCGCCGCAGCGCTCGCTCGACGAGGCCTACGAGCGGTATCGCGAGGTCGTCATGCGCTTGGTCACTACGACGTGCTGACGTCCTGCGCTAGAGTGCGGCCCTATGCGGCGGTTGTTGCTCGTCGTCGTGCTCGTGGTCTGCGCCGGCTGTCCCAGCGAGCCGCCGCCCGCGTGCATCACGCCCGCCGTCGATACCTCGTGCGCGCCCGGTTACGTGCCGACGTTCACGAACGTCTACAACAACACGCTGAAGAACACGTGTGGCTCGACGATGTCGGCGTGTCACTCGGCCCGGGGCCGCGCGGGTGGCCTGTCGTTCGAGGATCAAGAGACCGCGTACGAGCAGCTCATGCTCGAGGGACGGGTGAAACCGGGCGACCCGAGCTGCAGCGAGATGATCGTGCGCACGAGCTCGCCGGGCGAGGACTACCAGATGCCGCCGGGCGATCCGCTGTCGCCGGAGGCGCGCTGCGCGCTCATCCAGTGGGTCCAGCAAGGAGCGATGCCGTGAAATCCATGTTCTTCGTACTCGCGCTCGCCGCGTGCGCTGGTTGTGGCGATCCGAAATATACCGTCGAGCAGCTGCAGAACCCCGAGACCTGCAAGCAGTGCCATCCCAAGCACTACGACCAGTGGTCGGGCTCGATGCACGCGTACGCCGCGGAGGATCCGGTGTTCGTCGCGATGAACAAGCGCGGCCAGCGCGACACGAATGGCGCGCTCGGCGACTTCTGTATCCAGTGTCACGCGCCGATGGCGCTCGAGCTCGGCCTCCAGACCGGTTCGAACTACGATCCCGCATCGCTGCCGCCGGAGGCGAAGGGGGTCACCTGCTTCTTCTGCCACAACGTCGATGACGTCACCGACGATCACAATAACCCGCTCGTGCTCGCGATGGATCAGACGATGCGCGGCGGCGCGAGAAACCCGGTCGACAACCCCGCGCACCACTCGAAGTACGACGAGATGATGGCGGGCAGGACGAGCAACTCGTCGATGTGCGGCGCGTGCCACGACCTCGTCACGCCGGCCGGCGTTCACCTCGAGCGCTCGTTCGCCGAGTGGAAGCAGTCGATCTTCGCGTTCGACGATCCGGATCCGGCCGCGTTCCTGCCGCAGACGTGCACGAGCTGTCACATGTTCCCGAGCGACGAGATCATCGCCGACAACCCGGACATCGACGTCAAGTCACGCGAGAACGGGTTCCACGAGCACATGTGGCCGGCGATCGATCAGGCGCTGACGCCGTTCCCGCAGATGGCGGAGCAGGAGGCGGCGATCATGCGCGACCTCACGCCCGCGATCGCGATCAAGGGCATCAAGCCGCTCGGCTCGAACGAGGCGCCGGGCGGCATCTGCCTCGACCAGCCGGGTGTGCTGACGGTGCGGATCGATTCGTTCAGCGTCGGCCACATGTTTCCGAGCGGCGCCGTGCAGGATCGCCGGTTGTGGCTGCACGTCGTGGTCAAGGACGTCAACGGCGCGATCATCTTCGAGCGCGGCAACGTCCCCGATGGCGTCGATCCCGAGGAGACCACCGATCCGACCGTCAACTGCGTCGCGGCGGAGAACCCGCGCGTGCCGACCACGTGCGGCGCGTTCTACGACCGTACGTTCAAGGAGGACGGCACGCAGGCCCACTTCTTCTGGGACGTCGCGCGCTACGAGAGCCAGCTGATCCGGCCGCCGGTCACGCTCGATCCCAACGACGCTGGCTACGATCACTCGACGACCGTGAAGTACGACGTCGGCAGCACCATCTTTCAGCAGGCCGATCGGATCGAGGCGGAGCTCTTGATGCGGCCGCTGCCGTTCGCGGCGCTGCGCGAGCTCGAGGCGTCCGGCGATCTCGACCCGGCGATCAAGGCGGGCGTCAAGACGCTGCCGGTCGGCGAGAAGAGCATCTGGACCAAGGCGACGGCCGGCATGCCGCCGGCGACGGACACGAACTGCAACCCGTTCTGAGCCCGCGGCTCAGTCGACGCAGAACTTGTAGACCGTGCTGTCCGTCGCGGTGTCGACGGTCGCGCGGATCGTCGTCTCCCACACGCCCTGCATCCACAGGTTCACGGTGCCGAGCTCGTACTGACCGGGCTCGGTCATCGGCGTGATCGTGACCGGCACGCCGGCGCCGTGCTGGTGCGCGGGCATGAACGGCGTGACCTTGATCGTCGCGTTGTCGACCGGCGCACCGACCACGCCCGCATTCATCGAGTTGACCTGGACGACCCACGTGTTGTTGCCGCGCGCCGGCGGGGCCGGATCCGCCGACATCAGCTTGAAGTCATAGACGCCGCTGGTGCCCGGCTTCTCGAGGCCGACCGTGAACGTATCGGTGCCCGTGACCGTCGCGCAGTCGACGGGCATGTCGTCGTCGCCCCCGCCGTCATCGGCGCATGCGGCGAGGCCGAGGGCGAGGATGCAGAACGAACGCATGATCGTCGTACGCTTCATGGTCATCGAGGTTACGGCAGGTACGTCGCCGGGGGGAGTGTGGATCCCTCACCCGGGCTAACACCCTGATACCTCTACTCCGTGAGCAGGACCATGGTGTCTCTGGGCAGGCCGAGACCGCTGGGAATCCCGGTGTACGTCACGCGCGCGATCGCCGCGTTCTCGCCCGGAATCGACCACACATCGGCGAGCACCGCGCCGGGCCGCAAGAAGGCGGTCACCGTCGTGTGGCCGCTCGGGCCGTGGCCGCTCACCGGTTCGACGCGCAGCTGGAGCGCGAACTTGCGGATCGGCGGCTCGTCGCGGCCGGCCACGCGCAACGCGCGCCGCTGGACGATGCGCGTCGACAGCATCCAGGCTTCCTTGGTCGTGGCGCCGGCGGGCTCGAGCGTGGTCGCGATCGCCGCGATGCGCGCGCGGATCTCCGCCGCGTCGTGGGTCTGCTCGTACCACGCGTGGATCGGCACCAGGTGACCGGCGCGCGCGCCGCGCAGCCACAGCCGGTAGATGATCGGAGCGTCCATCCCGCGCGCCACCTCGGGCTCGCTGATCTCCTCGACGACATACGCGACCGCCTCCGCCGGCGCGACGCCGAGCAGCGTCATGCGGTGGCCGAGCCCGGTCACCTCGTCGGCCGTGCAGGCCGTCGAGGTCATGAACCCGAGCGAGAGCCGCAGCGTCGGCAGCGGCGCATCGCGATGGATGTATGCATGCGCGAGCGCGCGCTGCATCCGACGCGAGCGCGCGAGCGCGATGAGAGCGGTCTGGGTCTTGGCGTCACGGTTCACGGCGTGTCTCATCGGTATGAACGCGCGAGTTGCCTCGGGGTTGCACTCGACGTGACGATTGCAACGCGCGGGAATAACGTCGTGTCCGGACCGGTTGAATGGCGCCGGCCGCTACAGCGTCGGATACGTGACGGTCTGCGTCTGACCTGCCCGATCGGTCTGGGTCCACGTGCCGGCGCGATGGCCGCGATGCATCTGACCGTCGATCACGGCACCGCCGGTGATCTGGTGCCACGGCCCGTCGAGCACGCCATCGACGTACGTCGCCGTCAGCGTGATCGCGCCGTCCGCCGCGTACGAGATCCACGTGCCGGTGCGGCGACCCGCGGCGAGCTGGCCGACGAGCGATGGCTTGCCGTCGCGGTACTCGGTGTACGTGCCGTCGGCGAGGCCCTTCACGTACGTGGCCTCGACCGCGAGCTTGCCGGCGACGAACTTCTTCCACGCGCCGTCGAGCAGCCCGCGCTTGTAGTGCTGCTCGAGCGTCGGCACGCCGGTCTCGGTCGTCTCGCGCCACGTGCCGTGCTTGCGATCCGCGAGGTAGCGGCCGGTGACGATCCGCCTGCCGCGCGCCGTCAGCTCCTCGTACGCGCCCTGCAGCTTGCCGTCGACGTAGCCCGTCTTCGTCGCCGGCCGGCCGTTCGCGTGAAACGTCAGCATCGTTCCGGTGCCGTCCACCATGGTGAAGCGGCCGAGCTCGTTGCCGCGGCGATCGAAGTAGACGAAGTCGCCGTCCGGCTTGCCGGCGGTGAACGTGCCCTGGAACACGAGCTTGCCGGCCCACCACTCGCGCCACGCGCCGGACTTCTCGCCGGCGGCGTAGCTGCCCTCGCGCTCCTCGTGGTTGCCGCGATCGGTCCATGTCCACGTGCCGGTGCGCTCGCCGTGTGCATACGTCCCCTTCACGCGCGGCACCCGACGATCGCGCCACAGCGTGAACGCGCCATCGAGCTGGCCCTTCGTGTCGTACGCCTCCTCGGCCAGCAGCGCCCAGAACCGCCACATCGTCCGTGGGCCGCGCCGCACGCCGTGCACGAACGACTCCTCGATGCGCAGCGTGCTCTTGTCGCCGGCGATCTGCTTGCCGTGCGGTTTGCCGTGATAGAGGTTCGCGAAGACGATCACGCTGCCGTCGCGATCGAAGATCCGCGAGGCTCCGTGCGGGACGCCGTCCTGCAGCGCGATCTCGCTGTACAGCGAGCCGTCGGCGAGCCAGCGCCTCTGCGTGCCGGTGCCGTGCGCGAGCGTGTACTCGCCGAGCAGGTTGCCGGCCGGGCCGAGCTGTCGCCACACGCCGTCGCGCAGGCCCGCGACGTACGTGCCGGTCTCGGCAAGCGCGCCGGCGGGATGATGACGCCGCCACGCGCCGTCGAGCTTGCCGTCCGCGTAGCGGCCCTGGATCTCGATCGCACCGTCGGGATAGAACGTGGTGAACGGCCCCGCGCGCGTGCCGTCGGCGCGCACGCAGTACCAGGCGCGATCGGGATACGCGGCGCGTATCGGCTGGGTGTCGGCGTCGCACACGAGCTTCGGCAGCCCAGGCGCATCGGGCACACCTGCATCGCGAAAGATCGGTAGCCGCGCTTGCTGCGTGTGCGATGTGGTCGGCGCGATGACACTGGCGACGCTCGGTGGCCTCTCCGTCGGGGAGCCACAGGCCGCGCTCAGCGTCAAGATGCCGAGCAGCGTGTGCGAACGTTGCACAGGAATATTGTGGCACGTCGCGGCCGGTCACGTCGAACCCGCATTACCCTGGAGTCCATGAAGCTCACGAGATTCGTTGCGCTCTCGATGCTGCTTGCAGTGGCTTTCGTTCCCGTTGCCGAGGCGCGGCCGCGGCCGGCCGGCGGCAACAGCATGAGGAAGTTCACGGCAAACAAGACGTTCGGCCTCGGGCTCGAGCTCGGCCAGCCGACCGGCTTGACCGGCAAGTACTTCCTCTCGGAGTCCAACGCGCTCGATTTCGGCGTCGGCTACATCTATCACTCGTACTGGTACGGCGACGACGGCCTCCACCTCTACCTCGACTATCTCTGGCACCCCGCCTCGCTGGTCTCGGCGCGTGCGTTCGAGCTGCCGTTCTTCATCGGGGTCGGCGGCCGGTTCTGGGACTTCGACTACTGCCGCCGTCGCGGCGAGTGCGGCTACGGTGGCTCGGCGTTCGGTATTCGCGTCCCGCTCGGGATCGCGTTTGACTTCAACGAGGTACCGCTCGACATCGCGCTCAACATCGTGCCCACGATCGACTTCGTCAGCGGCGACTACTACGACCAGTACCGGAACCGAACCCACTTCGGCATCGACGTCTCGGTCGCGATTCGTTACTGGTTCAAGTGATGGTAGGGTTTCTCCACTAGCTCCGACCCTCCGAGGCGGAGACTGGAGGAACCGATGTCGTACCGTCTGCACCTGTTCAAGGCCAAGATTCACCGCGCCACCGTCACGCACGCCGATCTCGACTACGAGGGCAGCGTGACCATCTCCGGCGAGCTGATGGATGCCGCGGGCATGCTCGAGCACGAGCAGGTCCACATCTGGAACGTCACCCGCGGCACCCGCCTCGTCACGTACACGCTGCGTGGCGAGGACGACAGCGGCATCGTCTGCATCAACGGCGCGGCCGCGCACCTGATGTCGCCGGGCGACAAGGTCATCCTCGCGACGTTCGCGGAGGTCGATGCGGCCGAGGCGGCGGGCTGGCAGCCGACGGTCGTGTTCGTCGACGAGCGCAACCAGATCGTCGGCGAGGGCGCCGAGCTCGCCGGTCCCAGACGCCGGGTGACCGCGTAGCGCTACTGCTTCGCGAGCTCGACCCAGAGCGGCACGACCACGCCCTCGGCCCGCGCGACCTCGATGTCGCTGCGGCGGACCTCGATCTGGCCGCGGCCGCCGATCGAGTAGTACGCGCTGATCGCGTAGGTGCCGGGCTCGACCGCGTCGAAGCGATAGCGGCCCTGCTCGTCGGTCACGGTCTGCAGCACGTCCTTGCGGGCTCCGCCGACCGCGGTCACGACGGCGCCGACGACGCGCTCGCGCGTGCCGACCTCGCTCACCGTGCCCTCGATCAGCGTGACGTCGCCGCGCGGGTGGTAGCGCGTGATCGCGCCCCGCGTCGGGTCCGCGAAGTCGATGTATCTCGGCGCGGGCTCGCCGAGCGTGAACGTGACGTCGACGAACGTGGGCTCGCCGGCGCGCACGTCGATGTTCTGGATCGTGATCGGCTGGCCGGCGAAGCGCGCGACGACCGAGTAGCGGCCCGGCGCGACGTGGTCGAACGCGTAGAGGCCGTTCGCGCCCGAGATCGCGCGCGCGCCGCTCGACAGCTGCAGCGCGGCGGACCGGATCGGATCGCCGCTGCCCTGATCGCGAACGAGCCCCGCGATCGAGCCATCGGTCGGATGCGTCGGGTGCGCGGTCGCACCGCACGCCGCGAGCAAGACGAGCAGGATCCTCACGCGCCGCAGTCTACGCGCTGGCGATCGCGCGTGCATCACCACGGGGCCATGGCACGATCCAGGCATGTCGCGTGCGGTGCTCGTCGGACTCCTCTCGGTGGCGGCGCTCGGGTGTACGGCGAGTGGTGACCCGTCGATGGCTCGACCTGCACCCGCGGCACCCGCGGCGGCAGCGCCGGCGGCACCGGCGGCACCGGCGCACGACCTCGTGATCCGGAACCGGGCCGCGATCGAGGCGTGCCTGCGCAAGGACCTGCCGGAGGTCTCGCTCCGCATCACGATCGACAAGCGCGGCACCGCGACGACCCTCGTCGAGGCGAAAACCGAGGTGCCGGACGAGGTGAAGCGCT
>DAIRFU010000890.1:0-2429 GCA_036794935.1 Kofleriaceae bacterium
GCTGGGCGAGATTCTTGCGCACGAGCTGCCACGGCGTGTACGCCTGCGCGCTAACCAGCTGACCGGTCTGGAACCGGCGCAGATCCTCGGCGAGCGCGGTGCCATTCGAATACCGATCGTCGGGCGCGCGCGCCATCGCCTTCGCGACGATGTCGACGAGCTCGAGCGGCGCATCGGGCGCGGCCTGGGCGAGCGGCGCCGGCGGCCCGGCGACCACGCGATCGATCACGGCCTGCGGCGTGACATCGGCGTGCGGCGCCTTGCCGGCGAGGAGCTCGTACAGCACGGCGCCGATCGCGTAGACATCGGCGCGCTCGTCCACGATCTCGCCGCGCGCCTGCTCGGGAGCCATGTACGCCGGCGTGCCGACGACCTTGCCCGAGATCGTCGATACGCCCGAGCCCTTCGCGGGCACCAGCAGCTCGCCGGCCGGCTCGGGAATGTCGCGCCGCGTGTCGCGCGCGAGCCCCCAGTCGACCACGATCGTCTCGCCGAACTCGCCGACGATCACGTTCGACGGCTTGAGATCGCGGTGGACCACGCCCTCGCTGTGCGCGTAGCCGACGGCATCGGCGATCGCGATCACGTGCGATAGCAACCCGAGCCGGTCGCGGAGCGCCGGCTTGGCCACGAACAGCTCCTTGAGCGTGCGGCCCTCGACCAGCTTCATCACGTAGTACGGCGCACCGTTCGGCCACCGCCCGGCCTCGTGCACCGGCACGATGCCCGGGTGCTCGAGCCGCGCGGTGATCAGCGCCTCGCGCATGAACCGCGCCTCGTGCGACTCGTCCTGGCGGAGCAGCTCCTTGACCGCCACCGTGCGGCCGAGCCGCTGATCGACCGCGCGCACGACCCGGCCGAGACCACCGCGCGCGTGCTCGGCAACCTGGCGGTAGCGCTCGGGATCATCGATCGGCAGGCGCTCCGGGTCGGGCTCGTCGCGCACGACCGCCGGCTGCGACGGAAGCGTCGGTTGCAGCGTGGCGGTGCGGTCGGCGGGGTCTGCGGACATGACGTAGGAGCGTGGTTGAACCGGGCCGTCTCGTACCAGATTCCCACGATGACAGAACGGTGGACAGAGGCCACACGATTGTCGCAGGTGTGTCCCAGGTGCCTGCGAATTCTGCTGTATCTGTCAGGCGGCGCGAGTAGAGTCCGCCGATGAAGCTAGTCCTTGGAGCCCTCGTGGTCCTCGGTGCATGCGGCCCCTCGGGTCGCAACGAGCTCCCCGTCGATGCGGCCCACGGCGGCAGCGGCGATGACGCGACGATCTCGCCGACGGACGACTCGCGGGTCTACGCGCACAGCGGCAACAAGCTCTACAAGATCGATACGCAGAGCCTGGTGCCGATCGAGATCGGCACGATGAGCGGGCTCGGTACGCAGAGCCTGATCGACCTCGCGATCGACAAGGACGATCAGATGATCGGCATCACGCTCGACAAGCTGTACTCGATCGACGGGACGACCGGCGCGGCGACGCTGATCCGCGATCTATCGGCGAGCGCACAGGGCTTCACCAGCCTGTCGTTCGCACCGCGCGACCTCACCGATCCGAACAGCGAGGACATCCTCGTCTCGGCGAACAGCTCGGGCGACATCTTCGAGATCGATCCGGCGACCGGCGACGCGACCAAGCTCGGCAGTTACGGCACCTTGCCGGCGGGCCGCGTCGGCTCGAGCGGCGATCTGATCGCGGTGCGCGGCCTCGGCATCTACGCGACCGTCAATGTCGGCACCGACGCGACCACGCAGGATTACCTCGCGAAGATCGATCCGGGGACGTGGACCGCGCACCCGATCGGCACCGGCACGGGCTTCAACGACATCTTCGGGCTCGGCTACTGGGCCGGCACGATCTACGGGTTTGTCGCGATGGACGGCACGGCCGGCAAGATCATCACGATCGATCCGAACACCGGCGTCGGCACCGAGGTACTCGGCAGCGCGATCCGCTGGTACGGTGCCGGCGTGGCGACCGACGCGCCGATCCTCCAGTAGCTCACCTGGACGGCGCGACCGTGGGAGCCCGGTTCAGCGGCGCCGAGCGCGTCGACGAGACCTGGTGCGCCGGATCCGCCTTGAAGTCGAGCAGCTGATCGCGGTCCAGCGTGACCGTCCGCTTGTCCTTGTACACGATATCCTTGGAGCCACCGCGGCGGACCAGGTGCTTGACCATCGTCGCCTCGATCTCGATCTGACGATCACTCAGCCTCTGCTGCGCAACTTCAGGTACGACACGGTCAAGCAGCAGATCTATTCCGGTCGCAAGAACCGCGAGATTGCCGACGTCGATCTCCAGCAGTCGATCGCGCTCACGACCCGCACCGTGAAGAACGCGTACTGGGACTACGTCTACTCGATCAACTCGCTGCAGGTCTCGCGCCAGTCGCTCGATCTGGCGCAGGAGTCGCTGCGCAACACGCGCT
>DAIRFU010000292.1:0-8783 GCA_036794935.1 Kofleriaceae bacterium
AGCCGCGGCGGCGCTCTTCCCATTCGTCGCGCAGCATGCCGATTAGCCGCGGCGGCGCTCTTCCCATTCGTCGCGCAGCATGCCGAACAACACGACGTCGAGCAGGCGCTTGCCCTTGCGCACGTGCTGGCGCCGAATGCCCTCGTTGATCATGCCGAGCTTGTCGAGGACGCGGCACGAGGCGTCGTTGCCCTCGAGCACGTGCGCGTAGATGCGCGCGAGGCCGAGCTCGGCGAACCCGAAATCGACCAGCGCGCCGGCCGCCTCGGTGGCGAAGCCGTGGCCCCACACGTCGGCGCCGAGCCAGTAGCCGAGCTCGGCACGGCGGTCGCGCACGAACCGGCGCAGGCTGACGGTGCCGAGCAGCTCGGCAGGCTGCTCGCGGCGCGCCACCGCGAGCGTCACGCCACGGCCCTGCGGCCACCACGCGATCCGCGACGTGATCCACCGCGATGCCAGTCCGAGTGGGTACGGCGAGGGCACCGCGATCAGGTAGCGCGCCACCTTGCGATCGCCCGCGCGCTGGGCGACCGCGCGCGCATCATCCGCGTGCAGCTCGCGCAGCACGAGCCGCTCGGTGTCGATCGACGGCGTGGCGGGATCGACCGCGATCATTACTGGGGCGGCCGCGTGCCGTTCATCTCCTGGTAGGAGACGCAGCCGTCGAGCGGCGCGCAATCGGCGTGGCCGTTGCCCGCGATGGTGTAGTTGATCCGGCCGGTCAGCACGTCCCCGTCGAGGACCGCGAGCAGGTGGCCGTCGAACGTGTAGGCGCAGTTGCCGGTGTTGTACGATCTCGAGCCCTCGAGCACGAGGTCGAGCTCGTCGCCGTCGATCGTGCCGGTGAACACGTGGCCGCCGACCACGACGTCCAGGAAGGCGCGGGTCGCGCCCATCACGTCCGCGTTGGCGTCGGAGCCCTCCTGGTTGACGACGACCTGGATGCCCGCCGAGCTCTCGCCCGCCGTCCAGTTCTGGAAGTTGCAGCCGTTATCGCGATTCGTCACCGAGATCGTGTACGTCCCCTCGGCGTCGATCGGATCGCTGCTGCAGCCTGCAACGAGAGCCACTGCTACCCAGAAGAAGCGCTTCATGACCGCAGGATACCCAAAATCCCGGGCAGTTGGCCTATCGTCCAAAACGTGCCCCTGCGGTCCACCCGTGCCTATCATCGCGCTGCTGCCGCGCTGGCGGTCTCGCTCGGTGCGGGATCGGCGGTGGCGAGCGCAGCCGTGCACGACGTAGAGACCCATCGCCTCGACAACGGGCTCACGTTACACGTGGCCTCCGGACACCCTGCCCCGGTGCTCGCCGTGCAGGCGTGGGTCGGCGTCGGCTCGGCCGACGAGGCGGCGCCGAAGGCGGGCGTCGCCCACGTGGTCGAGCACATGCTGTTCAAGGGCTCGAGCGCGTATGGCGTCGGCGAGCTGACCCGCGCGATCGAGGGCAGCGGCGGCGAGATCAACGCGTGGACCTCGTTCGACCACACCGTCTATCACGCGGTGCTCGGCGGGCGCGAGCACGCGACCGTCGACGGCGCGATCGATGCGCTCGGTGACGCGCTGACCACGCCGCGGATCGATCCCGAGGAGCTCGATCGCGAGCGCCGCGTCATTCTCGAGGAGATCCGGCAGGGCAGCGACGATCCGGCCCGCTCGGTCGCGCAGAGCCTGTTCGCGACCGCGTACGTCGCGCACCCCTATCGCCGTCCGGTGATCGGGACCGCCGAGACCGTCCAGCGACTCGCCGAGCGCGACGTCGTCGACCTCATCCGCAGCTACTACGTGGCCGACAACGTCACGCTGGTCATCGCCGGCGACGTCGATCCCGATCACGTGCGGCGCAGCGTCGAGCGCCGGTTCCGGGCGATGCCGTCGGGCCGGCCGGTGCGCCGGGTCGTCGCCGAGCCCGCGCAGACCGCGCCGCGGGCGGTCGCCGCGTACCGCGACGTCAGCGAGGCGTACGTGTCGCTCGGCTTCCACGTGCCGGGCGCGCGGCACCCGGATCTCGCGGCGCTCGATGTCGCCGCGATCCTGCTCGGCGAGAGCGAGTCCGCGCGACTGCCGCGCCGGCTGCGCGACGGCCAGCAGATCGTCACCGGTGCGTACGCACACGTCCACGCGCTCCGCGATCCGGGGCTGTTCGTGCTGTCGGCGACCACGCGGCCGCGCGATGCCGATAAGAGCGTCGGCGCGCTGATCGGCCAGGCGCTCGCGCTCGTCGAGGATCTCTCCGCCGACGAGCTCGACCGCGCGCGGATCACCGCGGAGGCCGGCTTCGTGCGTCAGCTGGAGACCGCGCAGGGCAGGGCGCGCACGCTCGGCTGGAACGCGAGCCTGACCGGCGATCCCCGGTTCGCGCACGTCTACCTCGACCGGATCCGCGCGATCCGCCGCCACGACATCGCCGCCGTCATCCGCCGCTACGTGCGGCCCGACAACGCGACGGTCGCCGCGATCCTGCCGGCGACGAAGCGCTCGACGCGTCCACACACCGCGTTCGCGCGGGCGGCCGAGAAGCGGGTGCGCTCGGCCCTGCGGGTCGCCACCGCCCCGCCCACGGTCGCCGAGAAGCGCGTCGTCCTGCCGAGCGGGATGACGCTGCTCGTGCGCCGCGATCCGTCGGTACCGATCGTCGCGATGCGCGCGGTGTGGCGCGGCGGCCAGCGCGTCGAGGATGCCGCGCACGCCGGTGCGTCGTCGCTGCTCGCCCGCCTGATCACACGCGGCTGCGGCAAGCTCGATGCGGCCGCGCTCGCGGATCGCGTCGACCGGCTCGGCGGCTCCCTCGGCGGCGTGGCCGGCCGCAACAGCTTCGGGCTCGCGGCCGAGTGGCTCGCGCGGTCGTGGCACGCCGGCTTCGAGCTGCTCGCCGACTGCATCGTGTCGCCGTCGCTCGCCGCCGCCGAGCTCTCGCGCGAGAAGCGCCAGATGCTCGACGATCAGACCGCGCAGGGTGACAACCCGACGCAGGTCGCGTTCCGGCTGTTCAGCGAGACGCTCTACGGCACGCACCCGTACGCGCGCGACGTGCTCGGCACGCCGGCGTCGATCGGCAGGCTCGACCGCAAGAGCCTCGCCGCGTTCTACCGCGCGCAGTATCCGGTGTCGGCGCTGACGCTCGCGATCGTCGGAGACGTCGATATCGACGACGTCATCGCGCGCGTGACGAAGCGGTTCTCGGCGGTGGCGCGCACCCGACCGGCACCCGCCGCGGCGCCCGCGCCCCGCTTCGACGGCCGGACCGCCGAGGAGCGCGAGGTCTATCGGTTCCGCGAGCGCGCGCAGGCGCACCTCGTGATCGGCTACCCCGGCGCGACCGTCGACGCGGCGGATCGGTTCGCGCTCGAGGTGCTGATCGCCGTGCTCGGCGGCCAGAGCGGCCGGCTGTTCGGCGAGCTGCGCGACAAGCAGGGCCTCGTCTACCGGGTGTCCGCGTACTCCGTCGAAGGCGTCGATCCGGGGTTCATCGCGGTCTACCTGTCGTGTGCGCCCGACAAGCTCGATGCAGCGGTCGCCGGCGTCCGCGGCGAGCTCGCGCGGATCCGCGAGGGCGGCATCACCGCCGCCGAGCTCGCACGCGCGCAGAACTACCTGATCGGCAGCCACCAGATCGCCGTGCAGCGCCGCTCGGCGGTCGCGAACGCGATCGCGTACCACGAGGCGTACGGCCTCGGCTGGCGCAGCTGGGCCGGCTACGACGACGCGATCCGCGCGGTCACCCTCGCCGACGTCGCCGCCGCCGCACGCGCGTACCTGCGCGAGGATCGCGCGATCACCGCGACGGTGCGGCCACCCGCGCGCACGCCGGGCGCGACGAAGCGCTCGCGGATCCCGGGCACGCCGAAGACGCCGCAGCAGAAGAGCCACCACACGCGCGACCGCCGCTCGTCATGAAACACGCTCCGCTCACCGCGACCGGTCACGGCGATCTCGAGGCCAGCTTCGTGCTGATCTTCCCGCTGCTGCTCGTCTATGCGGTCGGCGTGCTGTTCACCGGTCGAGTCAACGGCGCGGACGTCGTCACCCGGTCGCTCTACACGGTCGCGGGCAGCCGCACCGCGTACCTGCTCGTGTACGCCGCGCTGTCCGGGCTGTTCCTGCTGTGGATCCGGCGCGGCAACCGGTGGAGCTCGCTGCGCCTCGAGGTCGCCGCACCGGTGATCCTCGAGTCGGCGATCTACGCGCTCACGCTCGGCGCGCTGATCACGCTCGTGCTCGATCGGGTGATCGGCCTCGGGCTCGACGGCCGCTCGGTCGTCGGCGCGATCGGGGCCGGCGTGCACGAGGAGCTCGTGTTCCGGCTGGCGATGTTCGGCGGCTTCGTCGCGCTGCTCGCCGGGCTCGAGCGCCGGTTCGCGGTCACGCTCGCCCTCGTCACCTCGTCGCTGCTGTTCGCGGCCGCGCATCACCTCGGCGTGCACGGCGAGCCGTTCACGCTACACGCGTTCGCGTTCCGCACCCTCGCCGGAGCCGCGTTCGGCGCGATCTTCTGGTTTCGCTCGCTCGCGCACGCGGTCTACGCGCACGTGCTCTACGATCTGGTGGTCGCCGCGTCGTCGTGATCAGTCGAGGCCGAGCGCGCTCGGACCGTCGAGCTTCATCGCGCCGACGTAGAGGTCGAACTTGATCCGCTTGATCTGATCGGAGTTCGCCGTGCTCTGCACCATGGCCGCCTTGAGGAGGCCCATGTCGTACAGCGTGATCCGGAACAGCACCTGGCTGCGGTCCGGCGCCAGGAACTCGATCGAGCCGCTGCGCTGCGCCCTCGGATCCTTCTTGCCCTTGACGACATATTGCTCGTACCAGTCGAGGATACCGTCGGCCTTCGCGAGCGAGATCGTGCCCGACAGGTTGGGAAACTCGATCTTCGTCGGCGTCAGCTCGATGCCGCGCATGTTGCCGTAGAACGCCTTCTTGACGTTCTGCTTGATCGTGAACGACTCGATCTTGTTCGTGTAGACCGCCTCGTCGATCCCATCGATCGAGAACCGGAACGCCGAGCACAGCCAGTGCTTCTGCTTGTGACCGGTGGGCGCCGTCAGCTTCGTGCCCGTGCCCTTGCGCGAGGCGACCGACCGCGGCTGGAACTTGACCTTGAGATACGCCGCGTCCTTGGAGGCACCGTCGAGCGCGGGGAAGGTCGTCTCGGTGATCAGCGCGTCGGAGAACTCGTGCTCGAACACGGTCTCCATGTTGAAGTTCGCGTGGTTGATCTGACCGCTACGCGTCTGGAAGTTCTTGTCCCACGAGTCCTGGATCCAGTTGAGGATGCCGCCGGACCCGGCCATGCCGACCTCGACCGAGATCGGATCGACGTCGACGACCGCCGAGTGCTTGATGTGCAGGGCCTGGCTGCCGATGCCCTCGTCGACGACGCTGTGCCCCATGTAGCCGCCGTCGACGGACTTCAGGTAGGCCGTCGTCTTCGACTGATCGAGCGACATCTCGAAGTGACCGGCCGTGTACGCGAGATATTTGTCCATGCGCGGTGAGCCTCAGCTTAACGTGATCCTTCTACGATTACTGGCGCCTGGATCCCCCCGCCGGAACGTTTGACCCCAGCAAGCTGGCGCGAAAATCGCGTGATTTCGAGCCATTGGATCCGGCACGCCGCTTGTACAATAATGAGGTCCATGCGGGTGACTGCGCTGATGCTGGCTGTCGTCGCCGCCACGCTGCTCGGCAGCGTCGGGCGAGCGGCGGCCGAGAAGGTCAAGACGAACCAGACGACGAAGCTCTACGCCGGTCCCGGCGAACAGCGAAAGGTGCTGCTGAAGGTCGGGTCGGGTCAGAACATGACCCTGCTCGAGCAGAACGGGCGCTGGCTCAAGGTCCGCGTCCGCGGCCGCACCGGCTACGTGCCGCGCAGCAAGGTCGACATGGCGGACGACGGCACGATCGCGCGCAACACGCGCCGGCGTCCGTTTGTCGACGGCCGCAGCCGGCGGCGCGGCTTCGGCGGCGACGCCGGACCCGACGATCGTATCGGCGCCGACGCGGTCGGCGAGGGCATGGAGGACACCGGCGACGACGAGTCCGAGGGCAGCGGCGATGAGGACGAGGGCGAGGACCGGCCGCGCAGGAAGAGTGTCGCGACGCGCGACAGTCGCGACGAGGACGAGGGCAGCGACGAGGACGAGGAGGATCGCGGCTCCGGCGACGAAGGCGAGGACGAGGGCGAGGGCGAGGGTGGTGACGAGGAGCTCGCCGATGACGAGGAGATGGAAGACGAGGAAGAGCGCCGGCCCACCGCGCGCGTCAGCAAGAAGGTGGCTGTCCTCGAGGATGCCGATCCGGACTCCGACGAGATGTTCGTCGCGCGGCCGAGCGACGTGCTCTACCCGGTCGACAAGGACGGCGAGTGGACCGCGGTCGAGAACGACGAGGGCGACTACGGCTGGATCCGCACCGAGGACCTCGAGGTGGAGGCCGTGGGAGGCCCGCGCAAGCGTCAGATCGAGGTCGGCGCGCGGCTCGGCCTGATGTTCATCCAGCAGGGCATGCGCACGGCCGGCAGCGAGAACCTCAAGGTGCCGGACAACTACAACATCGGCACCTCGTCGGTGACGCTCTCGCTCGGCGGCTCGTACAAGATGCCGTACAAGAAGAAGTACATCCTGGGCGCCGAGCTGACGTACGACTACTCGAAGACACTGTTCGGCGGCATCTTCTACGATCCCGACGGTGCGGCCAATCCGATGCCGGGCGTCAACACCGGCGTCGCGATCCACAACGTCAACCTCCGCGGCATGGCCGGCTACAATCTCAAGAAGAAGAGCGGGATGGCCGTGTTCGGCCGGCTCGGCTATCGCTACCAGAGCTTCCTCGTCAACGACTACATCGACGCGGCGAAGAACCCGGCGCGGATCCCGCAGGAGATCATGAAGGGCCCGACGCTCGGCGCCGCGTTCGTGATGCCGCGCCTGACCGACAAGATCGGCGTCCAGGTCTCGCTCGACACGATCCTGTTCGGCGGCAAGCTCACGCAGACCAAGGGGCTCGAGGACGGCGGCAAGCCAACGTTCAAGGCCGTCGTGTTCGGGGCCGGCGTCACGTACAAGTGGAAGAAGACGATGGACCTGCAGGCGACATACGACCTGCGCTACATGGGCGTCGACTTCGGTCCGCCGCTCATGACGTCGATGCGCGGCCATATGGGCACGAACGTCAAGCGCACCGACTTCTTCCACATGGTGACGTTCGGCGTCGCCAAGCCGTTCTGACCCGGTCTACCCGGGCGCAGGCAGCATCAGCCGCGCGGCCTGTTCGCGCAGCACCTTGAGCACGATGTCGTTGATCGTGTCGCCGCGATCGATGCTCTCCTGGTAGCGCGTCGCCATCTCGACGTACTCGATCAGGACCGGCGTGAACTCCTCGAACGACAGCTTCTTGATCAGCTTGCCGGCAAACTTCGTGAACGTACCCACCGGCACGTCGCCGGCCTCGCGCTTCCACCGCTCGAGATACGCGTGATAGCGATCGGCGAGATCCTCGATCACGGGGTAACTATTGGCGCGGAGTCGGCAGCTTGTCGATATCGATCTGGCTGAGCGCGAGTCGGATCAGCTGCGACTTGTTCGCCTTGGTCCAGCCGCGGCGCTTGAGCTCGGCGACCTTCGCATCGAGGTCCTCGAGATCCCGCGTGTACATCGAGATGCAGATCACCTTGTAGTGCGTCGGCCGAGGGGGCTTCTGGCCCGTCGCTGGCGCGCGCGGTTTGCGCGGCTCGGCGACCGGCGCGCCGTCGCGGCGGCGCCCGTAATACTCCTCGCTGAGGATCGCGTCCGCGTCACTCAGCGGATCGTGCGCCATGAGCTTGTCTTCCTTCATACGGCCACCTGGGGTTCGGCGTGGTGCGTGACCTCGACGCCGGCGGACGTCGCCAGCACCCAATCGACCACGCGGTTGTAGTCAGCCGCGCCGTGCGAGATCGGCGCGTATTCGAAGATCGTCTTCTTGTGGCTCGGCGCCTCGGCGAGCCGCGTGTTGAGCCGGATCGGCTCGAGGCACTTGGTCTTGAAGTGGCCCTGCAGCGTCTCGAGTACCTCGCGCGCGAGGCGTGTGCGCCCGTCGTAGAACGTCGGCAGTACCGCGGAGATGCGCACCGCGTGACCGAGGTGGCGCTCGACGTCCTTGATCGTACGCAGCACCTGCTTGACGCCGACCAGCGCGAGGTAATCGCACGTCACCGGGATGATGACCTCGTCGACGTACGACAGCGCGTTCTGGTTCAACAGATTCAGCGACGGTCCGCAGTCGATGATCACGTACTCGTAGCGCCGCGACACCTGCATCAGGTTCAGTCGCTTGGTCAGGACACGCGAGCGCTGATCGCTGTTCTGGCGGGCGAGCCAGATCTCGGCGGCGGCGAGCGTCGCGTCGGCGGTGACGACCTCGAGGTGGTTTCTGACCGGGACCGCGGCCTCGCTTGGCTCCACGCCCTCGACCAGCACGTGATAGAGCGACTTCTCGCCGGCCACGCCGATCGAGACGCCGACGTTACCCTGGGCGTCCGTATCGATCAGCAGGACCTCGTGCTCGCGCTCGGCGAGCCCGGCGGCCAGGTTCACGGCCGTCGTAGTTTTCCCGGTACCGCCCTTCTGGTTGAGAATCGCGATGCGGCGCGCGCGCTTGGCACGGAATCCCTCGTCGCCCAGCCCGGTCTTGCGACACTCGAGCGAGCAGAAGTGATTCCGCTGGCCATCCGAGGTCACCGCGATCTGGAACACGAACGCGGGCCGAAACAGCTGCCCGCACGCGCTGCACGTCTTCTCCATGCCC
>DAIRFU010000891.1:0-2415 GCA_036794935.1 Kofleriaceae bacterium
CGGCGACCGTGTGGAACAAGCGCACGTGGTGGCTTGCCGCGCTGCTCGGCCTCGCGCTCCACGCCGGCATCCTGGTGACGAACCTCGACATCGGCCTGTTCGCGTGGCTGATGCTCGGGCTCTACATCCTGCTCATCCCCGATCGCGTGTGGACCTGGCTCGCCGAGCGCCGGCCGCTGTCGACCGTGCGCGGCCTCGCCGGCGTGATCGCCGGCTGGTTCTCCGGGAGCGCACGCTGGCTCGTGTGGGCCGCGGCCGCCGGCATCGGTCTCGTGCTCGCCGCCGCCAGCCGCTTCGATCACGGCTGGCCCGTCGGTCTCGCACTGCTCGGCGCGCTCGTGGTCGCCACCGCCGCGCTGCGCAGCCGGGTCTCGGTCGCCGCGCTCGCGGCCGCGCACCTGCTCGCGCTGTTCACCTGGACCGCGGTCGATCGCACGACACACACCACCTACGACTATTTCCGGCTCTGGGGTGGCAGCGCGAAGCGGCTCGGCGATCCGAAGACGGCCGAGTACGCGTACCGGCGAGGGACCGAGGTCGCGCCGCACGAGGGCAACGGTCACTACCAGCTCGGCAAGCTGCTGCTCGACCGCGGCGCCGGCGACGAGGGCATCGCCGAGCTCGAGCGGGCGCAGGACCTCGAGCCGCTGCGTGCCCGCGCGTACGTGGCCGAGGCCCGCTACCTGGCGACGAAGGGCCGGCGCGACGAGGCGATCGCGAAGGCCCGCGAGGCGACGATCGTCGATCCGAACGACCGGGACGCGCGCGCTCTGCTAAACAGTCTGCTCTCGCGATGAATGCCGTCGCCACTGCCCGCCTCGACCCCGCCGCCGCGCCGCGCGATCGCCGCGCGCGTGCCGCGAAGATCCTCGCGATCCTCGACGAGCGGTTCCCGAAGCCGGCGATGCCGCTCGATCACGGCGACGCGTTCCAGCTGCTGGTCGCGACGATCCTGTCCGCGCAGTGCACCGACGCGCGCGTCAACATCGTCACGCCGGCACTGTTCGAGCGCGCACCCGATGCCTTCGCGCTCGCCAAGCTGACGCCCGCGCAGGTGCTGACCTACATCCGCACGTGCGGCCTCGCACCGGGCAAGGCGAAGAACCTGGTCGCGATGGCGAGGAGCCTCGTCGCCGAGCACGGCGGCGAGGTGCCACCCGACTTCGCCGCGCTCGAGCGGCTGGCCGGCGTCGGCCACAAGACCGCGAGCGTCGTGATGGCGCAGGCGTTCGACGTGCCGGCGTTCCCGGTCGATACCCACATCCATCGCCTCGCCGGCCGCTGGCAGCTGTCGCGCGCGCGCAACGTCGAGGAGACCGAGCGCGATCTCAAGGCCGTGTTCCCGATCGAGCGCTGGAACACGCTGCACCTGCAGATCATCTACTTCGGCCGCCAGTACTGCCCGGCGCGCGGCCATGTTCCCGCGTCCTGCCCGATCTGTTCGTGGGCGATGTCGAAGGCGCGGGCGCAGCGCGAGGCCCGCGCGCAGCGGCGCAGCTGAGCCGCCCCGCGGCGGTACAGCTCAGCAATTCACGCGCCGAATCCGGCAACGTTCATCACAACGGTTCGCCGCAGCCAACGATCATCCCGGATGCTACGCCTCACCGCTGATGCGCCGGCTCTCCGTGGTGGTCTTGCTCGCGTTCGCGGGCTGCTCGTTCGGTCTGCAACCCAATCCCCGCCACGTCGCGGTCGAGGCGACGTTCCCCGCGCGCGCGCCCGTCGCCGAGCTGCCCGCGCAGTTCAAGGTCGCGACGTTCAACGTGCACAAGGAGCCCGGCGACAAGGTCGCGGCCGCGATGCTCGCCGACCGCGCGCTGCGCGACGCCGATCTGATCCTGCTCCAGGAGGTCCCGCGCGGCGATCAGGCGTGCAGCGCCGCGTGCGCGATGGGCAAGCGGCTCGGCATGTACGCGCTGTACGCGCCCGGCCACGTCGAGGGTGACCGGGACATGGGCGTCGCGATCCTGTCGAGGGCGCCGATCACGTCCGCGCGGATCATCGAGCTGCCGTGGCACGACGTCCACGTCAACGCCGGCCGCCGGATCGCGCTCGTCGCGACGCTGCGCCAGGGCGGCCGCCCGATCACGGTCTACGCCGTCCACCTCGAGAACCGGCTCACCGCGGCCGATCGCAAGCAGCAGATGCGGCCGATCCTCGAGCACGCGAGCCACCAGCACACGCCCGTCATCATCGCCGGCGACTTCAACACCAACCCGTTCACGTGGGTCAGCCACTGGCTGCCGGTGCCGACCGGCCGCCACCAGGCGCGTGCCCTCGAGGCGTACGTACGCTCGTACGGGTTCGCGACGCCCGTCTCCGACAGCGGCGCGACCCACCGCTACATCGGCATGAAGCTCGACGGCATCTACACGCGCGGCTTCACGACCAAGCGGTTCGCGACCGCGCACGCGC
>DAIRFU010000293.1:0-8728 GCA_036794935.1 Kofleriaceae bacterium
GCGGGCTCCTGGTCGCGAACCCGAAGCCACGCTTCCTGGAGCGCATCGTCGGCTTCGGTGGGCGATCCGAGCATGCGGAGGGCGATGGCGCGCAGGTGCGGCCTGTGCTCCTCGAAGCGTTCGATCAGCGGTTCGCGGCGATCCATCGTCAGCCCCTGCGGCGATTCGTCGATCGAGGCTTACCACCCGTGGTTGCCATGACCGAGCTCTGCGATCAGGGCGCCGACCGCCACTACCAGGAACGCGAGTGCGCCACCGAGCTTGCGGTCGTGCGCCCGGATGTGTGCACCGACGGCGCAAACGAAGTACAGCACGAGGCCGATCGCGGCGGCCACGCCGAGCGCCGGGACGGCGAATCCGCTCAGCAATCCGACCGCGCCTGCGGCCAGAAGTGTACCGAACGGCACCATCCACCTGCGCGGTACCCGCAGGCGGTCCGCGACGGCCTTGACCGACTCTGCGCCGGCGAAGCTCAGCACAGCAGCGTAGCCGTTTGCGAGCGCGGCCAGGATCACGATGCCGACGTAGACGATGCGCATGCCTGGTAGACACGCGAGCCCGGCCAGACCTGACAGCCGGCCCTCGCCGGGCGGTTCGGGCGGCTACCGGCCCTTGAACGCGCCCGGGCGGCGCTCGATGAACGCGTGCAGGCCCTCCTCGACGTCCGCAGTCTTCATGATCGGTACGAGATCCGGCATCAGGCGCGCGCCGGCCGCGACCTCCGCCGTCGGGATGGCCGCACGCGACGAGGCGAGAGTCGCGTACACGCCGAGCGGCGCCTGCGCGGCGATGACCTCGGCGAGCTCGAGCGCGCGCGCGAGCTGGCTCCCGTGCTCGACCACCTCCTGCACGAGGCCGATGCGCAGCGCCTCCGCGGTATTGAATGTGTTGTTGGTGAGTAGTTAGTGTATGGTATTGGTCCAGCCGACCTCGCGCGGGAAGCGCAGCGTCGCACCGCCGACTGGATAGATCCCGCGCTTGACCTCGATCTGGCCAAACTTCGTCGACGCGGCGGCGATGCGGAGGTCGGTCGCGAGCATCAGCTCGATCCCGATCGTCAGGCAGGTGCCCTGCACCGCGGCGATCACCGGCTTGCTGACGCGCGGGCCGGTGAGCCCGAGCGGATCGAGGCCGCCCTGCTTGATGTGCCACGCACCCGAGGAGAACGCGGTGCCCCACTGCGGTAGATCGAGGCCGCCGGTGAAGTGGTCGCCCCTGGCGTGCAGCACGCCGACGCGCAGCTCGGGGTCGCGCTCGAGCTCGGCGTAGGCGTCGCACAGCGCGTCCCACATCACGAGATCGAACGCGTTGCGTTTCGCGGTCCGATCGAGACCCATCAGCAGCACGTGGCCGCGGCGTTCGAGCGAGACAGTTCCGGCTGACATGCAGCGGACTGTACGTGGTCTCAGAAGCGCTTGGCGATGCGAAGGAAGCCGGTAATGCCGGTGACCTTCGGATCGGTGACCTGATCGCTGCGCTTGTTGCTGATCTGCATCACGTGCAGCGTGCCGATGCCGAACCAGTCGGCCTTGAGCCGGTAGAACACCTGGCCGCCGGCCGAGATCACGGTGTTGTTCGAGCTGCCGTAGCACTCCGCCGGCGTGGCACACGCGAGCGTCATCGCGCCGGTCGTGTCCTTGACCTTGGAGTACGAACCCTCGGCCTCCCACTCGCCCCGCCCACCGCTGATCTCGCGGTTCACGAACAGCCGGCCCATGAACAGCTCGCTGCGCTGGTACGCGACATCGCCGACGCTGAAGGTCTGCGACCCATCGATCCCGATCCGCGTGTTCTTGATCGAGCGGCGATCGACGAGGCTGCCCCACACCTCGACGCTCTTGGCCGCCTTGACGGACGCGATCTTCATGTTGGTCGGCGAGCGCAGGTCGAACGCGGGACGCAGCCGGAACGAGAACGCGGTCGAGATCTCGAAGCGCTGCTGCTTGCCGAGTCCGGCCGAGATGCCGAGGCGCGCCGCGTTCGTCGCGAGCCGGACGACGTAGGCATCGTTCTGGACGATCGTATTGCCGACCATCCCGGTGTCGATGCCGCCGAGGAACGCGCCGGCCTGCACGTTGAGCGTCTCGGTGTCGACGCGGTTGAAGCTCGCGGTGAGCCGCAGGCGCGCGTTCGGCTTCGCGTTGACGCCGGCCGACAGGTTCGTGAGCTGGACGTGCGAGCTGCTGTCACTCGCGCCACTGCCGAGCAGATCGATGAGGGCGAAGTGATAGAAGTCGAGCTTGCTGCCGCTGCGCAGGTAGCCGGTCGACGTCACGTAGAATCGCGGCTGTTCGACCTTCAGCGGGACCAGCGCGACGCCGCCGATCGCCCCGTACGAGCTGATCGTCCGGTACGCGGCGCCGAAGCCGGCGGCACCGACGAGCCGGCCCGCCGCGCTGCCGCCCTGCCCGGGCTCCTGCTTGAGTGGCAGGTAGTCGGTCGTGATCGAGCGCGAGCCGCGCACCGGATAGAGGCCGCCAAAGCCGATCAGCGTCAGCTTCGCCGTCTTCGCGTAGTCGACGCGGATGCCATCGATCTTGATGCCGCCGAGGTCGGGGATGAACTGGCGCCCGATGAACACGTCGCTCCGCTTGCCGCTGCGGATCAGCCACAGCTCGCGGAGCTCGTACTCGTTCTCGCCGGTCAGGCCCGACTGGATGTGGTTGTCGTCGTTCGGCTGCAGCGTGACCGCGTTGGCCGGCTGCGACACCATGCGAACGCGGCCATCGAAGCGGGCGTCCCAGCGCGACGCCTTGATGTGACGGAAGTCGGTCTGCAGCCGCAGCTCGGTGAACAGCCGCGCCGGGCCGGTGTTGTTGCCGGCATCGATGTTGGCCCCCATCGGGGCGCCGTACGCACCGCCGCTCTCCTTGTAGAAGAACGTGCTCGACGCGAGGCTGCCCTGGACGAGCGTGCCGTCCTCGGTCTTCTCGGTGTCGACCTTGTCGACGAAGAAGCGATCGCGCTCGAACTCGTTGGAGCGCTTGTTCGTACCGAGGTCGTGGCCGGTGAGGTTCTGCTTCGGCGGCAGGAACGTCTCGTCCACCTCGCCCTCCTCGTCCCCTTCCTCGTCGTCCGCCTCGTCCGCGTCGCTGCTGCCCGCGTCATCGGCTTCATCCGCCTGCTCGTCGTCGCCGCCGTCCTCTTCCTCGTCGTCGCCGCGCCTCGCCCACGCCGCCGGCGCGACCGAGACGAGCACGAGCGCGACCGCGAGCGCGCGCTTCACCGGCACACCGACTCGCGACCGAACGCCGGCACGACGCCCATGCCCGCGGTGCCGACGGCGGGCTTCCAGTAGTTCGGGTTGTGGCAGTTCGAGCACGTGATCTGCGTCGCGTGGTCGACGCCCGGCTTGACGCCCGCCTTCGCGGCATCGTCGCGATGGCACGCGGCGCATTGCGCGGACAGCGCGACGTAGTTACCGCCGCTGTGACAGTCCTGGCAGGCGACCGCCTTGTGCAGACCGGTCAGGTTGCAGCCCACCGTGGTGTGATCGAACCGCGCCGGGGTGAAGCTCCACTGCGTGTGGCACTCCCCGCACCGCGGCGACAGCCCGTTCGAGTGGATGTCGTCCTGGCGGTGGCAGTTGATGCACAGGTTGCCCGAGCCGGCGAGCGGCCGGTTGTCCTTGTGGCAGCGCTCGCACGCGAGGCTGTCGTGCATGCCGCGCAGCGAGAAGTCGCCGACGTCGTGCAGCGGCTTGACGTCCGTGAACGTGCGCGTGGTGTGGCACTGCTCGCACGCGGTGCCGTACTGGCCCTTGTGGACGCGCGGCTCGGGGTGGCAGCCAAAGCAGTTCTGCGGGCGCGGCTTGAACGTGATCGAGGGATGGCAGTCCGCGCAGCGCACCTCGAGGTGCTTGCCGTCGAGGTGGAAGCTCGACATCGTGTTGTGGTTGAAGATGTTGTCGCCCGTCTCGACGTGGCAGCGCTGGCACTGATCGCCGAGCCGGCCCTTGTGGGCGTCATCCTCGGCGTGACAGCCCTCGGCCGCACACGTCGCAGGCGTCTCGGCGAACTTGCGCGCCGGATGGCAGTCCTCGCAGTCGTTCTCGCGGTGCGCGCCCTTGAGCGGGAAGCTCGGCACCTCGCCCTGCGCGTCCTTGGGGAACGGCTGGTCGTGATCGAACTTGAGTGCGTCCCATGTGCCCGAGCTGTGACAGGCGACGCAGTCCTCGCCGAGCGTGCCCCGGTGCAGCGAGTCCTCGTGGCACTTGCCGCTCGCGTTGCAGTCCGTCGGGATCTTGTCGAACGTCGTCTGGTTCTTCTTGCTGCGGCCGGTGTGGCAGTCGCCGCACGGCACGCCCTTGTGACCCTTGACCAGCGGGAACTCCGACTTCGGCCCGTGGTAGCGCTCGGTCAGCTTCTTGTAGTCGAACTCGAGCTTGCCGGCCTCCGAGTGGCAGCCGTTGCCGGTGCACTGATTCGACTTGTACTGGCGGTCGTGCACGTTCTTGTGCTCGTGGCAGCCCATGCAGTCGGCCTGGCCCTTGCTGTTGACCAGGTTCGTGAACCGCTCGAAGTCCGACGGGCTCTTGCCACGGTGACAGGCGCGGCAGCCGACGTCGGCGTGCTTGCCGGTGAGCTCGAACTTCGTGTTGCGGCCATGGTTGAACACCTTCGGCGTGAACTTCGGGCCACCCGACGGGTGGCACACGCCGCACTTCGGCGGATCGCCGAACTGCTTGAAGCGATCGCCGTGGTGGCTGTCCTTGCTGTGGCACTGCTCGCAGGCGCCGTTCGGCTTGTTCTCGCCGAGCGCCTTCGTGTGGCAGTTGTAACAGGCGATCTTGCGATGCGCGGGGCCGAGGTCGAACCGCGTCTTCTCGGTGTGATCGAAGTTCTGCTGCTTGAGCGTCTTGAACGTCGGCGAGTGGCACCACTCGCAGTCGCGCTTGCCGAACAGGTGCCCGTCGTGCGGGCTGTTGTGACAGCCGCTGTTGCCGCACGAGTCCGGATCGGCGGCCGGCAGGTTGAACACGGCCTTGGCGTGGCACTTCGCGCACGCCACGTCCTTGTGGCTGCCGAACAGCGGCATCGCCGCGTCCTTGCGGTCGTCGTGGTTGAACTTCTGCTGCGATGCCGGCTTGGCCGGCTTCCACACGCTCTCGCTGTGGCAGCGCTCGCACGCGAGCATGTCGCGGCGCTCGAACTTGTGGGGCTGGTCGTCGGCGTGACAGCCCGACGAGCCGCACAGCTTGTCGGTGCCCATGTAGACCTTGAGGCCCTGCTTGTTGCGCGCCTTGTGGCACTTGGCGCAGTCGGTCGTCGCGTGCTTGCCGTTGAGCGGCCACCCGGTCGCATCGTGGTCGAAGCCCTGCTCGGCACCCTTGACCGACTTCCAGCCCATGATGTCGTAGCCGCGGCCCTTGTGATCGAGGTGACACGACCAGCAGTTCTTGCCCTTGACCACCGACGATGCGTGGAACCCCTTGCCCGACCGGATCCGGTCGCGCAGGTTGTTGTGGTCGTGGCATTCGAGGCACTTGTCGTTCGACAGATCCTTGCTGTCGTTGATGTGGCAGCTCGTGCACGAATTCTGGTTGTCGAGCGACGCGTGGCTCTGTGCCAGCGGTCCCGGAGAGCTGGCGAAGAAATCGCCGGCGAAGACGGGCGTCGCCCACAGGACGAGCAGCCCGAGCGCGAGCACCACCGCGCGTGACATCGCGACGAGTCTACCAGGCACGGGACCACGCATCCCAGATGTGCACGGCAGAGAACGCGGTGAGCAGGATCGTGAACGGCACGTGGACCTTTTTCCACGAGTTGAGGAGCAGCTGCGCCTTGGGCGCGACAACTTGTCGCCGGGCGATGATGATCATGCGCGCCGCACGGCGCGTCAGATCGCGGCGCACGCGGCGCTCCTCGACGCCGAGCTGCTTGAGCCGGCGCCGGCGCGCGACGTTGCGAATGTCCCAGTTGAGTAGCGGCACGCGGCCGAGATCCTGCTTGAGCAGCCAGAACAGCGTGTAGAGCAGGCTCGGCGACATCGCGACTTTTTGTGCGCGCGCTCGCAGATCCGAGAGCTCGCGATCGATCTCGGCCATCGGCACCGGGTAGCGCGGGCGCGCCGCCTGGAACGCGCGCTCGTGATCGAGCTCCTCGAGCTCGACGCCGGACGACAGCTCGGGGATCTGGGTATAGAGGTAGCGGCCGAGGAAGCCTGAGACGACGACGATCACCATGCTCCAGAACGCCGCCGACACCCAGGTGTCGAGCTTGAGCGCGGAGTGCAGGCCGATGAACATCGGCCCGACGGTGCCCGCCATCAGGTGGAAGTCGAAGTACATCGTGTTCGACGCCAGCCACCGGAACAGCTTGATGCGCCGGAAGATCGGATAGATCGCCGCGATGATCATGAGCCCGACCCCGATCAGGCCGGCGTAGACCGACAGGCCCGGGCCGCCGCGATACGTGATCTGCTCGAGCACGGCCGCCTCGGGGAGGTCGGCGAACTGCACGCTGCCGCGCAGCAGGCTGTACTGGTACGACAGCGACGGCGCATACAGGCGCAGCAGCACCTCGCCGGTGAAGACCATGAACGCGAGCAGGCCGAGCATCCAGAACAAGAGCGGCGCATAGCGGCCGCGCTTGACCTTCGCGAGGCCGCCCGAGTGGATGTCGACGCCCTCGGTGAACGGCAGCACCGGCAAGACTTCCTTGCGGTCGCGCTTGGTGAGGTCGGCGTCGAAACCGTGGCGCGCGAGCTGCGCCATCGCGGGCGAGCGCTCGCGGAACAGATCGTACGCGTTGATCTCGATCAGCGAGCCGGTCGGGCACGCCGACACGCACGCCTGATCGCCGTAGGCCACGCAGTGATCGCACTTGTTCGCGATCCGGCGGGCGCGCGCCACGCGGCCGGTGCCCGGACCGAACTTGAGCGCGCCGCGCTTGTCGAGCCGGAGCTGGAAGCCGTGCTTGAAGGTCGGCGCGTCGGGCTCGATCTCGACCATGTCGATCGCACCGTACGGGCAGGCCTGCGCGCACGCCGTGCAGCCGGTGCAGGTCGCCTCGTTGATCACGACCTCCTTGCGCTGCTCGTCGTACTTGATCGAGTCGTAGGCGCACGGAT
This sequence comes from Kofleriaceae bacterium, assembly GCA_036794935.1. Classification (GTDB taxonomy): domain Bacteria; phylum Myxococcota_A; class Polyangia; order Haliangiales; family Haliangiaceae; genus JABFXX01. The sequence continues at coordinate 7,072 of DAIRFU010000293.1, forward strand.
CGACGCACCGCTGATCGGTGCACGTGCGACAGGTATAGATGAAGTCGAGCATGCCGAGCTGGTAGCCGCCCAGCGTCAGCCGGCGCGCGCCGTAGCGCTGCTCGCACGCCTCCTCGCACAGCTTGCAGTCGATGCACAGGCCGAGCTGGCGCACGCGCACCATCTCGCCCGACACGCTGATGCCCTGACGGACGAAGAAGTCGAGCAGCTCCTGCTTGACGCCGGAGACCCACGCGAGGCGCTCGCGCGAGATCGACAGCGCGCGGCGCAGGCGCGCCTCGAACGGCGGGTGGCGCACCGCGAGCTCGGCGATCCAGCGGTGGTCGAGCGAGATCAGGATCGACGGCGCCGTCGTGTAGAACGCCATCGGCTGGCCGCGCGCCGCCGACAGCGCGCCCGAGTTGAACAGGTCGCCCTCCATGAAGAGCGCGACGTTCTTGAGCGCGATCCGGGCCAGCGGTGGCGGCTTGATCAGCGACTCCTGCTCGCGCTCCTCCTTGCTCGCGTTCTCGTGCGCGAGCTGCTGGGCGCGGCGCTCGGACAGATCGTTCTCGGTGAACACGCCGGCGGCGACCTGGCCGCGCGCGACATAGATGACCGGGGCCGGCTGTCCGTGCGCGAGACCGATCGGGTCGAGCACGAACATGTCGCGCTCGAGCTGGCGGTTCGCGATCCCGCCCTGGGCCATCGCCGCGATCAGATCCTGATCGGGAATGCCCTCGAAGAGCGGCAGCCCTCGGATCAGCGTGTAGGCCTTCTCCAGGCCGGGTGGTACCATCGCGCCGGCTATGGGCGCTGCTTGTTGGATGGCCAAGTTCGACATCTCGCCGGGAAACTGCGCAAAGAACATCGCAACGCCCGTCGGGTGCTGAAAGCAAACAACGAGCCCGCCCCGTTACAGCAATGTTTACGGACTGATTCTACCAGGATGCGTAACCGAGATCTGCGTCTGGGAACGGTTCACCCGGGATTGGTCTCCCCAGTACGAACATTGCGCATCTCTGCGTGTTTGTTGGCTGTAATGGCCACAGCGGCCCGTGCAGACGGTTTCACGCCGACGCGGGTCGATCCCGACCCACCTGCACGCGACGTGCGACCGGTGGTGCCGCCAGCCCCGGCCGCACCGAGCTGGGACCTCGACGGCACCTACCTCTGGCTCGGCCCGACCGGCGCGGCCAGCCGGATCGCCGCCGACTGGGACTCGACGTTTGGCGCCGACCTGAGCCTCGTCCGGGTCCGCGAGCGCGAACGACTCGGCGCGATCGGGCTGACCCTCGGCGCGAGCCGCTGGACCGCGCGCGGCGGCGGCCGAATCTGGCTCGACGGCCTGGTCGGCACCAAGGTGGGCCGGATGGTCGGGGTGTCGGCCGGGCCGCTGCTCGAGCTCTCCGAGCTGGCCCACCCGCGGCTCGGCGGCTCGGTGGGCCTGTGGGCGTTCGTCGGCGTGGCGCCGTTCGTGCGGGTCGGAACCGTCGGCGATCTCGGCAGCTTCGTCGAGGTCGGGGTCCACGTGGCGCTGCCGGTGATCCGCAGGCGCGCAACCGATTGACAGCGCGCGTCCCGAAAGGTACCTAACGACACCCTTCCGGGGCGTAGCGCAGTCTGGTAGCGCACTTGGTTCGGGACCAAGGAGTCGCAGGTTCAAATCCTGTCGCCC
>DAIRFU010000892.1:0-2405 GCA_036794935.1 Kofleriaceae bacterium
GTCCCGGCGCCGAGATCGGTGAGATCGAGATCGAACAGGCCGAGCGTCGCATCGGAGAGCACGGCGACCTCGAGCGGGCCCTGCCGGACGATGAGGAGGCGGGGCAAGGTCGGCGCCGCTTCGTCGCCGCTCTGGAACCCGAGCAGCTCGCCGAGCGAGATCACCGGCACGACGCGTCCGCGCACCAGCGTGATCCCGAGGACGTACGGACGGGCGGTCGGCACCGGCGTGAGCGAGCCGCTGATCACGACCTCGTAGACGTGATGCGCCTCGGCGCCGAACAGGCGCGTGCCGGCACGGAACACGAGGATCGGATGCAGCACGGCCGCGTCTTGCTGCTCGGCCGAGGCGAGCGCTTGTGACGCGGCACCGACGGACGCGAGCTCGCGAAGCCGCTCGTTGTCGGTGCTCATCGCACGACCTTCCGGCACGCGCGGGTCACGACCTCGACGATGGCGTCGGGCCCGCGCTCCTTGGACAAGAATCCATCTGCACCGGCCGTCTCGGCGAGCTCCGCGAGCGTGGCGTCGGGCAAGCCGGAGAACAGCAGCACCTGCAGCGTGGATCCGCCGGCTGCCGCCCGGATGCGGCCGCAGAGCTCCGCGGGCGTGGTGCCCGGCATCTGGACGTCGGCGAGCACGACGTCGGGGTGAAACCGCGCGACGCTCGAGACCGCCGCATCACTGTCCTCGGCCTGTCGGGTCTCGAACGCGGCGCGCTCGAGCAGGTCGCAGACCACGGCGATGTTGAGTGGACTGTCGTCGATGACGAGGACTCGCCCGGTCGTGCGCGGCCGCGTACGTGGCTCGGCCGCCGTCACCGGCGCCTCGCGTTGCATCGCGTCGAGTGCGCGGCCGATCTCGCGCAGCGTCCGCACGCACGCGGTCATCGCAGCCAGATCGCGGCCGAGCAGCTGCGCTTGCCGGCTGCCGCGCTGGGCCAGCTCCGCGATCGCATGAAGCCCGTGCTCGGCGGCGTCGCTCGCGAGCGCGCACAGCTCGGCCTCGACGCGTGCCGAGGTCTCCGGCGTGCGGCGCCCGGCGAGCTCCAGCGCGGTGCGGACCCGCTGGCGCGCCGTCGTCACGAACACCGTCGTGTCACCGCCGCGTTCTTCGCTCATTCGCTCCCTGGTGGCTGGGCAAGGATCACGACGCCCTCCGTCGACCACCAGGAAGTTATGTGGCTCTCGCCATTCATGATCGAGCGTCCTGAACATCGTCCGATCATCGGCACCACGGGCACCCATTATATGTGCGCGCACACCGCAATTCATTGGCTGTCGCCGCAAATGCGTGGAGGCGAGCGGGGCAGACCGGTGTCGGTGTAGCCGGTCGCCCGACGTCGCGCGCGCTACTTGAGGACTTCGGCGATCGCGAGGAGCCGCGAGTCGAGATCCATGCCCGCGGAGCGAGCCGCGGGGAGGTTGATCGTCAGGCCCGGGGAGCTGCCCTTGCGATACACCGCGATCGTGAGGCCCGCCTTGGCGAGAGCGCGATCGCCGCAGAGGGTCGGCAGATCCTGCCGCGATGCATTCGATCGGATGTCGTTGAGCCGAGACTCGAGTCCGGGCGTCACGTACACCGCCGCCGCTTTGGACAGCTCACCGCTCGGCCACGCATCCTTGTAGGCGATGGAGCGGACCACGATCGGCAGCCCCTGGAGCTTCATCTTCTTGCTCAGCGAGACAAACGCGCCGCTGACGTCATCGGCGGACTTCACCGATGCGCTATCGGACGGATCGTAGAGGACCGCGATCAGGACCGTACCGCCGGCGCGATCGGGCAGCGCGCGATCGTAGCCAAGTGCGCGCAGGTGGATGGCGGCCTCGAGGGGCGCCGCGAGGCGCTCGGCCCGGACCGCAGGAGAGACGCCGAGTACGGCGATGCCCAGGAGGAGGGCAAGTGCGCGGAAGCTCGAGCGATTCTCTCTCATACTTCTCACAGGCATCTGGACGCTCGGTACCGCCCGATATTCATCGGTTGGTACTCCAACGAACCAGGCGAGACTACCATACCGGATCTGCCGTGTCGTCCGCGACAGCGTTAGATGGCCGCTGGGTCCGCTAGCTGCCGCGCTCCCAGCTGACGCGGTACAGGCACGCCGGATCGCCGCGCGTGATGCACGCTTCGTGGTCGACGATCGGCCCGCGGCCGCCGGAGAGCACGACGAGCTGATCGATCATGCCTGCGGTCCACACGCACAGCTCGGGGTCGGGGAGCGCGTCCGCGATGCGGATGACGGTCTCCGACGAGTTGACCGGCATGGCCGAGACGATGCCCCACGACTGGTACTGACCCCACACGGTGCGGATCGCCGACAAGGTGCGCTCGGGTACGAGCGTGGCGGAGCTTGCCGGGAAGAAGCGGCGAAACGACGCACGGACGGTCGCACGTGCGATATCTCGC
>DAIRFU010000893.1:0-2405 GCA_036794935.1 Kofleriaceae bacterium
CACGCGGTGGCCGCCGGTCTCGAGCTTCGCGCCGGCATCGACTGCCGACGCGACGAGCTGCTCGACGTGCGCGAGCTGCTGGTCCCAGGTCATCGCTCCGACGTCGACCTCGTGTGATGCGGAGGCATCCCCCTGGCGCAGCTCGCGGGCGTGGCGCACGATGCGCGCGACGAGCGCGTCGTGGATCGACTCGACCGCGTAGACGCGCTCGACGGACGCGCAGACCTGGCCGGCGTTCGCGAAGCCGCCCCACACGATGCCCTGCGCGGCGCGCTCGACGTCGGCATCGCCGCACACGATCGCCGGCGCCTTGCCGCCGAGCTCGAGCGTGCACGGGATCAGGCGCTCGCCGCAGGCTGCCGCCACCTTGCGGCCGGTCGCGACCGAGCCGGTGAACACGCACTGATCGATGCCGGCGTCGATCAGCGCCGCGCCCGTCGCGCCACGGCCGGTGACGACCTGGAACAGCGCCGGCGGCAGCTCGGTCGCGAGGTAGAGCTCCTTCGCGAGCAGCGCGACGAGCGGCGTCACCTCGCTGGGCTTGAGCACGACGCCGTTGCCGGCGATCAGCGCCATCATCGTCTCGCCGATCGGGATCGAGAACGGGAAGTTCCATGGCGCGATGATGCCGACGACGCCGCGCGGTACGTGGTGCACGTAGCTCGCGCGGTGCTTCATCAGGTGCAGCGGCACCGGCTCGGGCGCGAGCATCTCGGGTGCGTGCTTCGCGAAGTAGCGCACGAGATCGGCGACGACGACGAGCTCCATGCCGAGCGCCTCGACGCGCGTCTTGCCGCCCTCGCGTACGAGCAGATCGATGACCTCCTCGGCGCGCGCCATCAGCACGTCGGCGAAGTGCGCGACGCGGCGGCAGCGGCTCTCGACCGACAGTTTCGCCCAGTCGCGCTGGGCCATGCGCGCCGCCGCGACCGCCGCGCGCACGTCGTCGGCGCCCATGACCGGGACCTCGCCGAGTGGCTCGCCGGTCGCCGGGTTGATGCTCGTGATCGTGGCGGCGGCGGTGACGCTGGTCGCGGCGGAGCCCATGCGCCGATTGTAGCTATCCGCGGTCGCGTGCGTGCTCGCGCAATGACGTCAACAGCCCGCCCCACCAGGAGCCGATCCTCGCGATGAAGCGGTCCGGCGGCTCGCCGTGGCGGACCGGGTGATCGGGCCGCAGCGCCGCGAACCCGCGGTGGACGAGCACGAGCTGGGTGCGCCCGCTCTCGGTGCGGGTGAACGTGACCTCGACCTGGGTGACCTCGCCGGGCCCGAAGTTCGCGCCGCGCCACTCGAACGCGAGGCGCGCGGGCGGCTCCCACGCGGTGATCCGGCCGGCCTCGTGGACGGCAGGGCCCGCCGGGCCCTCGTACTGCTCGAACAGCCGGCCGCCGAGCGTGCCCTCGAGCACGAGCGTGCCCGGCTTGCGGCCCGCGACCCGGTAGGCGACGCCACGCCGCCACCAGCGGTCGATCTCGGTCGTGAACACCTCGAACGCGACCTCGGGCTCGACGTCGACGAGCACGGTCACGGTCGCGCGATCGCCGCCGATCATCGCTTGCCTCGCGTGCGCTCGACATGCGCCTTGAACGAGCCGAGCTGGACCTGCCAGAACCGCTCGACGTCCTCGAGCCAGTCGCGCAGCTGATCGAAGGGCGCCGGGCGCAGCCGGTAGATCCGCTCGCGCGCGTCGCCCTCGCCCGCCTCGGTCGTCTCGACGAGCCCGCTCGCGCGCAGCACGCGGAGGTGGCGACTCATCGCCGGCCGGCTCGCGTCGAGCGCGTCCGCGAGGTCGCTCGCGCGGCGCGGCTCCTCTCGCAAGAGCTCGATCACGCCGCGGCGCGTGCGATCGGCGAGTGCGGCGAACGTGGCTTCGAGGGTCGGGCTCACTGCTTGTCTTCGAGGCGCTGCATGAACCACCAGTGGTGGCCCTCGAGATCGATCGCCTCGTAGCTGCGATCGACCCAGTAGCCGTCACCGTAGTCCGTCGTCTTCGGCTCGGCCGCGATCGTCGCGCCGGCGGCCCGCGCGCGCTCGCAGTGCGCGTCGACGTCATCGACGTAGACGCAGAGCGCCTGCGTGCAGCCACCCGCCTGCGCCGGCGTCTTGCGCCACTCGCGGCCCTCCTTGTGTGCGTCGCCGAGCGTGATCATCCCGCCGCCGATCACGAGCTCGGAGTGCGCGATCTTGCCGTTGTCCGCCTCGACCTTGAGCCGGACCTCGAAGCCAAATGCCTTGCACAGCCAGTCGATCGCCTTGCCGGCCTCGGCATACGTGGGCGACGACGAGATCCGGGGCCAGTCCTTGGGGGGCGCTTTGCTCGCGATGGTCATGACGATTGGTTAACTCAACAATTAATTAATGGCAAGGTTAATCATCGTGCACCATGCGGGAGCGCTGCTCCC
>DAIRFU010000294.1:0-8713 GCA_036794935.1 Kofleriaceae bacterium
CGACGCGTACAAGCGGCTCGGTAACGTCTGGGTCGTGCGCCGCCACGAGCTCGACTATCTCGGTCAGGTCACGATCGGGCAGTCGCTCGTCGCCGAGACATGGGTCGACTCGTGGCGGGCAGCGTCGTGCGTGCGCAAGACCGAGCTGTCGCGCGGTGATCAGATCGTCGCGCGCGCCGCGACGACGTGGGCATTCATGTCGCTGACGAGCGGCCGCCCGCAACGGATCCCCGACGTGCTGCTCGCCGAGTTCCAGTGAAATGCACTCAGGTGGCAGTACCGGGGCCCGACACTGCACACGCAGGTGAGCAGACCGCGCGCTTGCTGAACTCGCGTTCGCTGCAACTCACCTGACTCCTTGTGCATTCATCTGCACACATCGTGCGCTGACGTGGTTGGCACCAACCGTGTAATGGCCGCGTCACATCATGAAGGGAACCCGCGCGTTGTTCGCGGCAATGGCCGCGCTTTGTCTTTCGTCGTGCACGACCGATCCGGCCGACGATATCGAATCACCCGTACTCGACGACAACTTCGAAACGGCCGCGAGCACGTTCGACGTGCCGGTCGATCTGTTGAAGGCGGTCTCGTACGTCGAGACGCGCTGGCAAGCCGTCACCGGCGAGGACGACGAGCTCGGCCGCCCTGCCGGTGTCGGCGTGTTCGGTCTCTGGGGCGACAACCTCGAGAAGGGCGCCGCCGCGGCGGGGCTCGACGTCGCCGACGTTCGCAGCGATCGCGACGCCAACATCGATGCCGCGGCGGCACGGCTCGCCGAGCTCGCGGTCCAGCACGGCGTCAGCGGCAGCGACCTGATGGCGTGGCGCCCCGTGCTCGCCGACTTCGCGCAGAACCCCGACGACGACGCGCGCGCCGCGTACGTGGACGAGGTGATGCGCGTGCTCGCCGGCGGCGCTTCGCGTGTCGTGGAGGACGGCACCGTCGTCGCATCGCTCACCGCGCACGGCGAGATCCCGATGCCCGAGCCCGGAATCCTCGCCGCCGGTGGCGACTACGGCAACGCGGTCTGGCGCGCCTCGCCGAACTACAACTACCGCAACGGCTACAAGGTCAGCCTCGTCGTCATCCACAGCTGCGAGGGCAACTACGCCGGCTGCTGGGGCTGGCTGCGCAACACGGCCGCCCAGGCGAGCGCGCACTACGTCGTCAACGAGAGCGGCAGCGAGGTCACGCAGCTCGTCCGCGAGGCGAACCGCGCCTGGCACGTCGCGGCCTCGTACAACTGCAACTATGCCGGCGGCGCGCAGTGCAACCTGCAGGGCGTCTCGGTCAACAACTTCTCGGTCGGCATCGAGCACGCGGGCTTCGCGTCGCAGTCGAGCTGGTCGAACGGCATCATCGAGACCTCGGCGCGGCTGACGTGTGACATCACGAAGCGCCAGGGCGTGGTCCGCGACCGCAACCACATCGTGTCGCACGGCCAGCTCCAGCCGTACAACCGCACCGATCCGGGGCCGAACTGGCCGTGGAGCCACTACATCGACCGCGTGCGCGCGTACTGCAACGATGGCGGTGGCGGCGGCGGCGGTGGCGGTGCCTCGATCATCGTCGACAGCAACAACGGGAACAACAACCAGAGCGTCGCGAAGATCGAGCTCGCGGGCTCGTGGACGGCATCGTCGTCGACGCACGGCTACTACGGCAGCGGCTACTGGTTCGCGAACACGGCCGCGACGTCGGCACCGGCGACGTTCTGGTTCTACCTGCCGGCGGCCGGCACGAAGACGATCGACGCCTGGTGGACGGCGGGGACGAACCGCGCCAGCGCGGCCCCGTTCATCGCGTACAACGCGTCGGGTACGGAGGTGGGCCGCCGCTCGGCGAATCAGCGCGTCAACGGCAGCCGCTGGAACGCGCTCGGCACCTGGAACTTCAGCAAGGGCTGGAACAAGGTCGTGCTGTCCCGCTGGACCACGTCGGGCGATGTGGTGATCGCCGACGCCATCCGCGTGCGATGAAGCCCGCGCCGTTGCTCCTGGCTCTCGCGGCGTGCAGCGCGTGTAGCGACGACCACCCGCCGGCGCGGCACGAGCTGCCCGGCACGATCTGGTTCGTCGAGGACGCGCCCGCGCCGACGCTCGTACGCTACGCCGGCGGCGTGCGAACGGTGATCGGCCGCGATCTGTACCCGTCGGCGTTCGCGTTGCCCGATGGCCGGCTCGTCGCGATCGCCTCTCGCGGCGACGGCTCCGCGGACTCCGAGCAGATCGCACTCGTCGCGCGCGACGGCCGCGTGCAGCGGATCGGCCCGGCGGCGGCGCAGGTGCGCGATCCGGCCGTCGATCAGCGCGGCCGCTGGATCGTGGTCGCCGCGAACACCGACGGCCACAGCGACCTCTACCGGATCGATCTGGCCGGCGACACGACCCGGCTCACGAACGACGAGCAGGGCAACTTTCGCCCGGCCGTGCTCGGCGACTCGGTCGTCTACGTGTCGAGTCGCGACGGCAACTCCGAGATCTATCGCGACGCCGAGCGCCTCACCGCGTTCTACCGCGACGACTGGGAGCCGACGCCATCGCCCGACGGCACCACGATCGCGTTCCTCAGCGATCGCGACGGCATGGGCCACATCTACCTGATGAACGACGACGGCACGAACCTGCGCCGGTTGGCGTCGCACACCGGCGAGGAGAGTGCGCCGACCTGGTCGCCCGACGGCACGCGCCTCGCGTACGTCGTCGATGGCCATGTCTGGCTGCACGACCTCGCCTCGGGCACCGACCGCGAGCTGACACCGGCCGGCGCGCGCGAGCTCGAGCCGAGCTTCTCGCCCGACGGCGCGTGGCTCGCGGTCTCGCGGGTCCGCGGCACGGCGAGCGAGGGGCGGGTGACGAACCTCGAGACCGGCGAGTCGTTCAGCTTCGCGCCGGACGCGCGGCTGCCGCGCTGGCTACCGTAGCCGCTCGACGGCGCGCGCGATCGCCGCGGCGAGCTCGTGCGGCTGCTCGAGCGTCGGGTCGTGGCCGCAGCTCGGGATGGTCTCGAACGACGCCGCGGGCAGGCCCGCCGAGATCGCGACGTACTTCGGATCGTCGGCGCCGGCGAGCAGCGCGATGCGATCGCGGTGCGCCGGGATCGCGGTCCAGTAGTCAGGCATCGCGGCGAGCCCCATCACCTCGAGGCTGCGCGCGAGCTGCTCGGGATCGAGCTGGAGCCGGCGCGCGCGGCGGCGCTCGAGCCGGAACGGATCGACGCGCGCCTGGGTCGCGAACAGCGGCTGCTGCATCCACGCGTCGTGGAACGCCGCGACACCGCGCTCGCGGAGCAGGTGCGTCCACGCCGCGTCGAACTCGCGCCGCTGCTGGCGCTCGTGATCGCTGATCCCCGGGTTGACGCCGATCAGCACCGCGTGTGCGCGCCGGCCGCTCGCGACCAGCCCGAGCGCGACGCGCGCGCCGAGCGAATAGCCGACGACGACGTCGCAGCCCGCGATCGCGCCGGCGACCACGTTGAGGTTGTCCTCCCAGGTCGGCAGCACCGGGCCGCCGCCGTGGCCGGGCAGGGCGACCGCGATCGGCGCCTCGCGCAGGACCCAGCTCTCGATCACCTCGTCCCATGCCGCGGGGTCCCCCGCGAAGCCATGGAGTAATGCGCAGCGCATCCGGGCTCAGGATAACGCGATCAGAGCACCGTGGTCTGCGGTGCGATCACGAGCTTGATGAACTCCTCGCGGGTCGCCAGCTCGAGGAACACGCCGCGGACGCCGCTCGTGACGAGCCGCGCCTCGTGCGCCCGGACGCCGCGCGCCGCCATGCACATGTGGAGGCCCTCGATGTAGACGGCCGAGCCCTGGCTCTGGAGATCCTCGTAGAGGATGTCCGCGAGCTCGTGGGTGAGGTCCTCCTGGAGCCGGGGCCCGCGCGCGATGATCCGGGCGAGCCGCGACAGCTTCGACAGGCCGAGGACCTTCTCCGTCGGGATGTACGCGAGCGAGATGCGGTAGATGACCGGCAGCAGGTGATGCGGGCACACTCCGAACGCGGTGTTGTGCTTGCTGATCACCATCTCGGTGTACTTGGCGGGGAACGTCTTCGCGAGCAGCGCCTCGACCGCGGGCTTCACCTGCTTCTGGTCGTGGATGAGCTCGTGGAGCCCTTTCGCCGCGCGCCTCGCGGTGTCGATGAAGTTCGCATCGGCGACATCGAAGCCGAGGTGGGAGAGGCCTTCGATGATCTTCTCGTAGCCTTCGGTGAAGAGGGCGAGCGCTTTGGGATCGGGCTCCATGGAATGTCCTCGTACTTCGAAAGGATCGCCGTGGTCGCGGCGGCAACACCGAGTGAACGTGCAGCGTCGCGCGCCACCAGCGCTATTCGGTCGTAGCCCGGAACGGCGGTGGGGACAAGCCGGCGAGGCAGCTCGGCGCGGAACACAGCGATACGGAGCCGGCGGTGGCTCAGCGTCTGGTCGTGATAGGCGACCGGCGTCGGATCGGCTGTAACGCCGAGCGCCTTCGCGATCTCCAATCGATCGCCTGCCTGCGGCAGCTCCCAGAGCCCGCCGAACAGGCCCTCGGGGACGCGGCGCGCGAGCACGATGCGATCACCATCGGCCATCCACAGCGCGACGCGCGATAGCACCGGCAGCTCGCTCTCCTTCTTGCGCGCGGCGACCACCGGCAGCTCGTCCTGTCGGCCGGTGCGGGCGGCGGTGCAGCGCGCGCCGAGCGGGCAGACCAGACACCGCGGCGACGCCGGGGAGCACAGCGTCGCGCCGAGCTCCATGAGGCCCTGGTTGAGATCGCCGGGCGCGTACTCGGCGGGCAGCGCCGCCATCAGCTCGCCGGCGCGCTGCCACAGCACGCGCTGACCGGCCGACGACTTGATGTCGTGGTCGATCGCGAACAGGCGGGCGAGCACGCGCGCGACGTTGCCGTCGACGAGCGGGGCCCGCTCACCGTACGCGATCGACGCGATCGCGCCGGCCGTGTAGGGCCCGATTCCCGGCACGCGGCGCAGCTCGCCGGCAGCCCGCGGCAGCGTGCCCGCGAAGCTCTCCGCGACCGCCTTCGCCCCGGCGTGGAGGTTGCGCGCGCGCGAGTAGTAGCCGAGCCCCGCCCACGCGGCGAGCACGTCGTCGAGTGGCGCCTCCGCGAGCGCGCTCACCGTCGGGAACCGCGCCATCCAGCGCTCCCAGTACGGGATCACGGTCTGCACGCGCGTCTGCTGCAGCATGATCTCGCTGACCCAGATCGCGTACGGATCGCGCGTGCGCCGCCAGGGCAGGTCGCGCTGGTCGCGCCGGTAGTGCGCGACGACAGCAGATGCGACCTCGGCGAGATCCACCGCGCGGTGGTACCACGCGCCTCAGTTGTAGAGGTGGATCATCGCGACGACCTGGGGCAGGAAGATGAGCCCGACCGTCGTCTCGCTGCTCCGCTGATTCATCCCCGACACGCCCGTGCCCTGCTTCTGCTGCTGGTACTGCACGAGCGGGTTGGTGACGCTCATGCTGAGCTGCCAGTGCTGCGACAGCCAGTAGCCGACGCCGACGCCCCAGCCGATGCCGAACGTGTTCGTCGTCACGGTGTTGAAGTCACCGTCGGGGTTGTTCTTCGTGTTCGTGAACCCGATGCTGGCGAGACCCTCGAGGTCGACGTGGCCATGCGTGATCAGCGGCAGCCGGCCGAGCACCGCGATGCCGAGCTCGGTGAGCTTGTCCTCGGTCTCGAGTCCGCCCGGAGCCTCGGTCGTCGACGTCGTGTTCGCGATGCTGAAGATCGGCTCGAACGTCAGGCCCGACGCCAGGCGCAGGCGCGCGCTCGTACGATTCGGCGTCTCCAGCGACGTCGGCAGGCCGTAGCCGAGGCCGAGGCCGATCGAGAATCCTTGCGGGCGGTCCGTCTGCGCGGGCTCGGAGGCCTCGACGACCGGCGCCGGCTGGGGCTGCGGCTGCACCACGGCCGGCGGGGGCGGCGTGGGTTCCGGGGCGGGCGCGGGCGGCGCGGGATCGAACGTCGAGCCGTACGGGTCGGTCCCGGTGGTGTCGGTCGGCGTCGGAGGCTGCGGCGGCGGTCCCGGCTGCGCGGCGGCGAGTCCGCCGAGACCGGCAGTGAGAACAAGAGCCAAAGATGTACATCTCATCGCATTCCTCCAGAGCATTCGGGTTCGATCACGGTTGCGGTTGCGGTTGGTCGCACATCGGTTCGCAGCGATCGAGGTCGCTGCACGACTGCGAGTACGTGTAGATGCAGTCGATGCAGTCATCGGGCAGCGCCGGCACCTCCGGCGTGCACTCCTCGACGCACTCGGCGGCTTTCGCCGGCGAGGCCGTCGTGCAGTTACACACGGCCGTGCACAGATCGCGTGCCTCCTGCTCGGGAGACACGTTGCACGCCGCCGCCCAGAGGGCGACGAACATCACCAGCACGAGTCGCATCGAGCGCATTGTCCCGTGCTCTACGTACAGTGGCAAATTTTCTCAGTCGGCTGAAAGCGGCAAGATCTGCCACGCGATCCCGCCGTCCGGATCGCGGACGACCAGCACGAGCTCGCCCTCGCACGGCGCATCGACGACATGGGTCGCGCGCGGCTGGTCGTCGTCGCGCAGCTCCCCGCACGAGGTCAGCCAGCGCACCGACCCGCCGGGCGGAGGCTCGTAGCGCAGCTCGTACTCGCGGCCGACCTCGAGGCCGGGGCCATACGCGAACGCCGGCGCCGGCGGGTTTGGCCGCGCGTCGCCGAGCCACACCGTCTTCTTCGCGTAGAGCGGACCGGGCAGCGCGAGCGTGACGTCGATCGGCACCGGCGCGCCGGCGGGCAGGCCGAGCTCCTCGCGTGCGGGATCGAGCGCCGCGTCGTCCGGGCCGTCGATGCGCCAGTGATCGAAGTAGTAGTGGACCGCGGTGAACAGCCCGCCGGGGGCGCCGGCGGCGGTCGCCGTGCGCGGGACCTCGATCGTGACCGGGCCGCCGGCGTGGGCGATCAGCGCGTCGATCGCCGCGATCTCGCCCGGCGCCACGTGCGGCGGATCGAAGCGCACGGCGATCACGCGATCGTGCGCGAGCTGCCACGGCGGATCGGTGGTCTCCGTCGAGCAGGCCGCGAGCGCGAGGAGCAGCGCGCGCCTCACAAGGACGCTCGCAGTCCCGCGAACGGAAAGATGGGCAGCGCGCTGATCGCGGTGCGCTCGCGGTAGTCGTAGCTGAACGAGTAGCCGATCGCGTCGCGGTTTCGGTACGCGTTGTGAAGATCGAAGAATGCCGCGAGCCCGACGCGGCCGAGCCGGAACGCGTAATCGGCGCGGACATCGAGCTGGTGGTGAAGCGGCGTGCGTGCGGACAGCGGCGGCACGTACAGCGGCTCCCACGTGTCGCGATCGGCATCGTAGACGCTATCGGTGTACGGCGTGTACGGCAGCCCCGACGCGAGCGAAAACCGCGCGGCGAATGTCCACCGCGCGTGCCTCCACACGCCGAGCACCTCCAGCTTGAACGGCTGCTCGTACGCCGCCGGGTGCTCGGCCGCGCGTTCGAAATCGAAGCGCCGCGAGCGGGCGAGCGTCGCCGAGACCAGGCCGAACCACGGGCCCCGCACCACGGCGGCGGCGAGCTCGAGGCCGACGGAGCTACCGAAGCCGGTGTTGTGGAGCACGCCGGCCGCATCCGCCGCGACGAGCCGCCGGCGATCGATGGAGTAGGCGGCGGCCTGGACGCGCAGCGTGCGCCGGTCGTCGTACGTCGCGCCGGCGATGACCTCGGTCGCGCGCTCGGGGTTCAGATCGCCCTGCACGAGCTCGGCGGTTTGCTCGGGCGGCCGGCGGTAGGCCCCGGCGGCGATCGAGAGCTCGAGGTGCGGAACGACCGTCGCGGCGACGCGCGCGCGCGGCTGGGTCGCGACGTCGCCGTCGAAGTCGTCGATGCGCAGGCCCGCGGTCGCGCGGATGGTCGGTGACAGGTTCGCCGCGACCGAGCTCCAGCCGGCGATGTCGTGGCGCCAGAACGAGCGATCGGCGAGCTGGTACCTCGAGCTGTTCGTCTGCTGGCCGAGTCGCCACGCGAGCTTCGTCAGGCCGGCCGCGCGGGGCGCGGTACGGATGATCTCGATCCGCGAGTCGGCCGTGTTGCGATCGAGATCGTCCCCGTTCTGCACCAGCGTGGACACCGCGAGCGTGGCGCGCCAGCCGGTCGACTGGTAGCGGGTCGCGAGCACGGCGCGGCCAGCGCCGCCGTTCCCGTGACTCGACGCGATCACCGAGGCGGCGAGCCACCAGGGCGTCGCCAGCCGGTACTCGGTGCGGAGGAGCAGGTCCTGGAAGACGAGCGCGTCCTCGTCGCGAACCTCGCGCACGGCCCGGTTCGAGCCAACCCGTGCGACCACGAGCGTCGAGCGCCGGCCGTACGGCGAGCTCGTGCTCCCCGGCTGTCGCAGCGTGACGGTCGCGTCGACGGTGGTCGCCTCGAGGCTCGCCTTCGCGCGCGCGCCGGCCGGATCGATCGACACGATGCTCGATCCACGTCCGTGCTCGACCCCGAACCCGCCGGGCTCGAGCTCGATATAGGCCGCGCCAGGCGGCACGATCGAGCGCACGCCATCGTCGTGAAACGCCAGCGGCAGCTCGAAGCCTTCGAACAGCAGCACGGTGTCCTCGGGATCCCCCCCGCGGATCGCCAGTCCGGGTACGAGCTCGTTGTCGACCACCGCCGGCGCGAAGACCAGCGTCTACCTCGCGAGCTCACCCGAGGTCGAGGGGC
>DAIRFU010000894.1:0-2401 GCA_036794935.1 Kofleriaceae bacterium
CGTCGGCGGCGCGGCGGATCTCGGCGGCGCCGCCGGCGTCACCGGCGCAGCGGATCTCGGCGGCGCAGCGGATCTCGGCGGCGCGGCCGGCGTGACCGGCGCATCGGGCGTCGGCGGCGCGGCGGATCTCGGCGGCGCGGCGGGCTCGGCCGACCTCGGGGCCGCGGCAGGCGGCTCGGTCGACGCCGGCGGGCTGCAGGCCCAGGCGGCCGGCGGTGCCCGCGACGCCGCGATCGGTGGCAGCGGCTACGGCGACGAGGCCGCGACGGCCGCGGCTGGCCGCGATCAGGCGATGGGCCAGGTCGATCACGCCTCGACGGTATCCGGCGAGGCCAAGGTGGTCGCGGCGGACCCGGCCGGCGTCGGGCGCGACGCGGCGACGAACGCCGGGCTCGACGAGGCGCGCGAGCGCGCGCCGGTGGATCCGAATGCGGTCCGCGGCGATGTCGACGTGGCATCGGGTGTGGCCGAGAACCCGGCGGCAGCCGGCGAGGCACGGGTGGAGGTGGCGGTGGATGCCGAGGTCCAGGGTGTTGACCCGACCAAGAAGTAGTCAATCTGCGAAAAAACCTAGGCTCCGAGACGCGTGCGGTCGCGTTTTGGAGGCGTCTCGACATTGATCGGAAGAACCGCCGTTTCTATGATGGCTGCTGCTCGAAAGGGTCGAAACGAAAGGACTCTCGCAGGTGGACGAGGAAGCCCTGGTTGCTTGGCAGGATGTGCTCGATATGGTCGTCGCTGGAAGGCCGGGGGAAGCCGGTTGTCCGTTTTGCAATCACCGTCCGCTGACGATCGAAGAGGTCGATAGCTCGACGCGGATCTCGTGCAGCAAGTGCAAGAAGTTCATTCAAGGCCGGTTTCAACCCTGATCGATCGCGAGAGCACCGATGGCGAATGATCGCGATTTCTTGGGCAAGGGGCTGCGCTTTCCCGTGTCCGTCAACCTGAACGGTGGCGTCTCGAGCTCGGCACTCGAGGAGAACGTCCGGCAGTGCCTGTTCATCATCCTCGGCACCGCGCCGGGCGAGCGGATCAACCGGCCCGACTTCGGCTGCCAGATCCACGACCTCATGTTCGCGCCGAACAACCAGCTCACCGCGGCGATGGCGGCGGTGTACTGCGAGGAGGCGATCTACAAGTTCGAGCCGCGCGTCGAGCACGTGAGCTGCCAGGCACACCCCAACGGCGACGAGCCGAACCGTCTCGATATCCGGATCGAGTACGTGATCGCCGGCAAGAACGACAAGCGCAACCTCGTGTTCCCGTTCTACTTGAAGAACGAGGAAGACGAAGCACCCGGCAGCGTCGTAACCGGAAAGAACGGCATCTGAACCCATGATCCCACCGCCGAAGCTCGACGACCGCACGTTCCACGACATCGTCGAGGAAGCCATCTCGATGATCCCGCGCTACGCGCCGGAATGGACGAACCACAACCCGTCGGATCCGGGCATCACGCTCATCGAGCTCGCGGCGTGGATGACCGACCTGTTGATCTATCGGCTGAACCAGGTCCCGGACAAGAACTACGTCGCGTTCCTGAACCTGCTCGGCATCAAGCTTCGGCCGCCGCGCGCGGCGAAGGCGTTGACCCGGTTCGCACTCGTCGAGGGCGCGACCAAGCAGCGCGTGCCGCGCGGCACCCAGGTCTCGACGCCGCACGCGTCCGAGGACGTCACGGTCACGTTCGAGACCGCGCGCGATGTCATGATCACCGCGGCGCGTCCGGACCGCTGCTTCTCGTACTTCGACGAGAGCTACTCGGAGAACAGTCGCTTCATCGACCCGGCACCGGGCGTGGTAGCCGGCTCGTTCGAGGTGTTCGCCGGCGCGCAACGGATCGAGCGCTTCCTGTACCTGTCGGATCCGCGGCTCGCGAACACCGGCGACGCGTCGTTGTTGCGGGTGTTCCTCGGTGCGCCGGAGACCGGCAGCCGCGACCTCGCACGCCTGCTCGAGTGGGAGTACTGGGACGGCACGCGCTGGAAGGAGATGCAGCCGGCGCAGATCGACGTCGATCGCGGCGAGGTCGGCTTCGCGGGTCCGCTGCGCTTCGAGCCGACGACGGTCAACCACGTCGAGGGGCTGTGGATGCGCGGCCGCCTCGCCGAGGTGCCGGAGTCGCCGAGCGACACCGAGCTCGACACGGTCCGCACGAAGGTCGAGGTCGTCGGCGAGGGCCTGTTGCCGACACACGCGTACGCGAACCTCGACAACAACGCGTTCCTCCAGCTCGACCTGTCGAAGAACATCTACCCGTTCGGCAAGGAGCCGAAGGTCGACTGCCTGCTCTACCTCGCGTGCGACGAGCTGATGCAGACCGCCGACGCGTACATCTCGATCGAGATGCAGCTCGCCGACTCCTCGGTCATCCCGCGCCCGAACCCGAGCGATCAGCTCG
>DAIRFU010000895.1:0-2399 GCA_036794935.1 Kofleriaceae bacterium
AACCTCCTCGACCAGGGGCCCTGACATGCGCAGCGTGATCGCTCTTGTCCTCCTCACCGCCACGGCCCATGCCGGCCACGAGGTGTCGATCGGCGACTCCGTTCGCGCGCTGCGCACGAGCTCGGCGAACGCACTCACCGACGACGATCTGTTCGGTGGCACGCTCGGCTATGCGTACCTCGTCGGCCGCGACCTCATCCCGCACCTCGAGCTGTGGGCGCACGGCACGTTCGCCTGGGCCGGCGCCGACGGCGAGATGTTCCGCACGCTCGACACCGAGATCGACACGCTCGCGTTCACGGCCGGCGGCGGGGTGCGCTACGAGCTGCATCCCCGTGTCGCCGCGCTGGCGAGGCTCGAGATCGGCATGCTGCGGGGCGCGGTCTCGCTCCGCGACGACAGCGGCCACTCGGCCAGCGATCACGGCTGGGGTGCGATGACGTCGGCCAGTGTCGGCATCGATCTCTACGCGATTCGCCGATCGCGGTTCTCGCTGGGCCTGCGTTTCGAGCTCGCGGCGGTCGCTACCTCGTCGATACCCCTCACGGCGACGCCCGACGCGAGCGATGACGACACGCTTCACCTCGAAATGTCGCCCGCGTCACTCGGCAGCTTGAACCTGAGCGGGCCCTCGTTTGGCTTCTCGCTGGTAGGCCAGCTCTGATCGCTGCGTTATGATGCTCGTGCGTGCGAAAGGCTACCAAGTCGCCGCTCGGGGACGCGATTCGACGCCTGATCGATGAGCGCGACTGCTACTGCGTGTTCCAGCCGGTCGTCGATCTGAAGACGCAGCGGATCTTCGCGTACGAATCACTCGCCCGGACGAGCTCGCCCGCGTTCGATGGCCCGATGGAGATGTTCGCCGCTGCGGTCGCCGAGAACGCGACCGGCGAGCTCGGCCGGATGCTGCGCGCGATGTCGCTCGAGGGCTGCGAGGGCCATCCGCTGTTCCTCAACATCCACCCGGCGGAGCTCAACGAGCGCTGGGTCGTGCAGCCCGACGATCCGATCTTCCAGCACTCGGAGGACGTCTACCTCGAGATCACCGAGGCCGTGCCGCTGTCGCACTTCCGGCTGTGCAAGGACATGCTCAGCGAGGTGCGCGGGCGCGGCGTCCACCTCGTGGTCGACGATCTCGGCGCCGGCTACTCGAATCTCAAGTACATCGCCGATCTCCAGCCGCGCATCGTCAAGCTCGACCGCGGGCTGATCGCCGGGCTCACGCTCGATACGCGGCTGTTCAAGCTGGTGTCGGCGATCGTGCGGATGTGCAGCGAGCTGGACAGCCGTGTCGTCGCCGAGGGCATCGAGACCGAGACCGAGCTCGAGGCGGTGATCGCGGCGGGGGCGCGCTATGGCCAGGGCTATCTGCTCGCGCGCCCCGCGTTCCCACCACCGCCGATCTCGTGGCCGGCCGGCGTCGGCCCCGCGAAGCTCGACGAACCGGCGCGCAAGCGCGCATGAAGCGCTGCCTGCTCCTGGTCGCCGTGCTCGCGGGCTGCCCTGCACCGGCGACCACGATGGTGCCGCCGCGCCAGCCGACGCCCACGGCGGGGACGGAGCCGCCACCGCCGGCCGGTGGACCTGCGATCACGTGGCGCCGCGTCGAGAGCGCCGATGACGTGCCGCGCACGCCGCCGCCACCGGGCACGTTCCGTATTCACCTGATCGATGTCGGTACCGGTCTCGCGATCCTGGTCCAGGGCCACGCGTTCAACCTGCTCTATGACGCGGGGACGAACGATCCGGCGGAGAAGCCGCTGCGTGTCCTCGATTACCTCGCGCTCGCGATCGGCCCGTCCGGAGACGATCTGTGCGTCGACGATGGCGCGCCGGTTCCGAGCGCGCGGCTCCCGCTCGATCACGTCGTGCTCAGCCATCCGCACTTCGATCACGGCTCCGCGCTCGATCTCGTCGTCCACTGCTACGACGTCGCGAACGTATGGGACTCGGGGCGCGTCAACAACGCCGTGTTCTATCGGGACTTCCTCACCGCCGTCGCGAGCTCACCGACGGTGCACTACCACACGGCCGCGAGCGTGCCGGTCGATCAGGTCGTCGGCGTCAAGGGCGCCGAGATCCGGATCGCGCGGTGGGAGCGATTCTCCGAGGGCGACAGCGTGGCGCTCGGCGATGCTGCGGTGTTCACGATCCTGCATGCGGATCCCAAGCCGGTGCGCGATGCCAACCAGAACTCGATCGTGCTCGCGGTCGACCTCGGTGGCGCGCGCCTGTTGCTCGTCGGTGATGCCGAGTCGGGTGCGCGCAAGGATCCGCGCGAGGCGCCCGGCGATGTCGAGCGATTCCTCCTCGATCATCACGCGACGGCGGTCCATGCCGACATCCTCCAGGTCGGCCATCACGGCTCGAAGACCTCGAGCCGGCACGCGTTCCTCGCC
>DAIRFU010000295.1:0-8688 GCA_036794935.1 Kofleriaceae bacterium
CACATCAGATCGCGCGTGAACAGGAGCACGATGCCGATGCCGAGCGCGGCGTAGATCGGGTGCAGGCGGTCGCGGCCGGCGAGGATGTCGTCGAGGAGAAACGCGACCAGCAGGCCGAGCGCGGGGATGACCGGCAGGATGTAGTGGTTGAACTTGGTCTGGACCAGGAAGAAGAACGCGGTGCCGCAGACCGCCCACAGCGTGACCATGAACCGCACGCGTCCCTCGCGGGTATCGGTGCGCGCGCGCAGCAGCGCGGCGGCGAGCGCGGCGGGCAATAGTGCGGCCCACAGCATCATGCCGTGGCCGATCACCCCGGCGTAGCCGCCGCTGTTCGACGGCAGGCTCGCGAACGTGCCGGGCGAGTTGTCGACGCCCACCGCGGCGCGATTCAGGATGTGCGTGAACAGGTACTCGTCGACGAACCGCACGCCCTCCTTGAGGTACATGCCGATGTGCCACGGCAGGAACACCACCGTGATGAGCAGCAGGCCGCGCTTGATCTCGAAGCGGCCGGTGTAGAGGTCGCGCCAGCGATTCAGCAGCACGACGTGGAACACCGCGACGAGCCCGAACACCGCGACGGCCGGTGGCCCCTTCGCGAGGATGCTGACGCCGAGGAACGCGTAGCACCACAGCAGGTAGATCTGGCGCATCGTCGTGATCGGCGCCATGTCGAGCAGGTGATCGGCGATCCGCGAGGTCGCCGCCCAGGTGCCGCCGAACGCCCAGACGATCGGGAACGCGATGGCGCGGATGAGCGCGCGATCCGGCGCGTAGGTCTCCCAGTCGTCGAACGACTCGAGCGTGTACTTCGTGCGCGCCGCGAAGAACGCGATCGCCGAGCCGATGATCACCGCGGGGAACCGCACGATCATCCAGCCGACCCGCGACAGCCCGCCGAACAGCAGGGCCATGAGCAGCGGGAAGAACAGCACCGGGTTCGGGAACTGGCGGACCGCGAGACGCGGCGACGCGATGAAGTAGAAGACGTAGTAGACGCACTGGACGAGCAGGAAGCCGCCCACGAGCAGCAGGAACAGGTGCAGCTGGTTGACGTGGACGCGGCGGCGGCCGAAGCGCAGCGTGAACGCCACGCCGACAGGACGGTCGCCGGACTCGGTCGCCATCGTGAACATCGCGAGCGAGCCGATCAGGCACGCGAGCAGCGGCATGTCGGGGATCGCCTGGCGCGCGATCAGCGCGAACATCGGCGTCGATCCGACGACGAGCAGGCCGAGCCAGGCCATGCGTCGACTGACCAGGCGCGCGAGCATCCACCACATCAACGTCAGCCCCATCACCGCCATCAGGACGAACGGCAGCCGGATGGCGACCATCGTCATCACGCTGTCGACCATCTCGCCCGAGTAGCCGCCGTCCTTCGCGACGCCGAGCACCTTCATGCTCGCGGCCATCAGCCAGAACGACAGCACCGGCTTGGAGCGGAAGCCCTCGTGATCGGCCGGGTGCATGCCGCCCGGCCAGTCCATGTGCACCCAGTCATGGTCTTGCAGCATCATGCGCGCGACCTCGCCGTAGTGCGTCTCCCACGGATCGACGAGCGAGTAGCGCCAGATGCCAGGCGCGAGCACGGCGAGCGCGACGATGACCACGAGCGCGAGCTCGAGCCCGAGCGGGCGCGTACGTGGTGCATGCACCGCGGCGGGCGCGAGGGGCGCGTCCATCGCGGCGACGGTAGCGTAACCGCCTGCGCCGGCCAAGGCGCAGCGGTGCTAGGGTCGAGGCGTGGCGCGGTTTCCAGAGCTCTCGGCGGCCGGCAACTCGGTCCCCGCCTCGATCTTCGCGAAGCTGCGCGAGCACCTCGCACGCTACGCGGGCGACGTCATTCCGCTGCAGATCGGCGATACCCACCTGCGGCCGCCGGTCGCACTCGAGGACTTCGGCTGGGGCGATGCCGCCGAGCTCTACGCGTACGGTGCGCCGGCGGGCTGGGCGCCGCTCGTCGAGGCGATCGCCGCGAAGGCGCGGGCAAAGAACGCGATCGAGGTCTCCGAGGCCGGCGTGCAGGTCGCCTGCGGTGCCACCCACGCGCTGTCGTGCGCGGTGCAGGCGCTCTGCGACCGCGGCGACGAGCTCATCCTCGTCACGCCGCACTGGCCGCTGATCAAGGGCATGGCGATCGGCCACGGCGTCGTGCCGGTCGAGGTGCCGTGGGGCCCCGACCTGCCGGCGCTCCTCGAGCGCGCGGTGACGCCCCGGACCGCCGCGATCTACATCGCGACTCCGAACAACCCCGACGGCGCGATGCTCGGCGCGCTCGAGATCGCCGCGATCGCGGGTGTCGCCGACCGTCACGATCTGTGGATCCTCGCGGACGAGGTCTACGAGGATTACGGCTACGAGGCATCGCACGTCTCGATCGCGGCACACCCGGTGGCGCGGCGGCGCACCGTCACCGTGTTCTCGTTCGCGAAGAGCTACGCGCAGGCCGGTCTGCGGGTCGGCTACGCGCTCGCACCCGACCCGGTCGCCGCGGCGATCCGCAAGCTCGTCAATCACAGCGTCTACAACGTGCCGGTCGCGATGCAGCGCGCGGCGCTCGGGGCGATGCGCAGCGGCGCCCCGTTTCTCACCGCGGCGCGCGAGTGCTACCGGCTCGCCCGCGATCGCGCCCGCGCGCGGCTCGTCGCACCCGCCGCGTGTCCGCCGGGCGGAGCCTATCTGTGGGTCGACTTCTCGCGGTGGAGCGGCGACGACTGCATGCCGGTGCTCGAGCGCGTCGCCGAGCGCGGCGTGCTCCTCGCGCCGGGCAGCGCGTTCGGCGATGCGTGTCAGCGCTTCGCGCGCCTGTGCTTCACCGGCGTCGACGAGGCGCGCCTCGACGAGGGCGTCGATCGGATCAACGCCGTGCTCGCGGCCTGGCGATGAGGCGTGCGCCGCGGTGCGCGAGGCGGAGCCGGCGATGATCGAGCGCGCGCTCTGCGAGGCGGCGTTTCACGAGGCGATCATCGCGTGCGATCCGGCGCTGCGCGTGAGCGAGGCGCTGGCGCGCGAACCGAGCGCAGGGCGCCGGGGTGACACGGTCCCCGGCGCGGCGACCGCGGCGTCGCGCGGCGAGTTGATCGGGCTCGCGATCGGCAAGGCGGCCGTCGCCATGGCCCGTGGTGCCGGGCCGGTCGCGCGCGGGCTCGTCGTGGCACCACGCGGGCGCGTCGCGACCTCCGCGCCGGACGCACCGCCGCCGGGAGACGAGATCGCGGACGTGCCGCTCGACCACGGGTTACCCGCCGGCTGGTCGATCGTCCACGCGGCGCACCCGCTGCCCGACGACACGAGCTTCGCGGCGGGCGCCGAGGCGATCCGGATCGTCGACAGCGCGGGTCCGGACGACATCGTGCTCGCGCTCGTCTCGGGCGGCGCGTCGGCGCTGGTCGAGCAGCCGCGCGAGGGCCTCGGCGTCGACGATTATCGCGAGCGGGTCCGCACCGTGATGGCGAGCGGCGCGCCGATCGCGGAGCTCAACCGCGTGCGCACCGAGCTGTCCGCGATCAAGGGCGGCAAGCTCGCGGCACGCAGCAAGGCACCCGTCATCACGCTCGTCGTCAGCGATGTGATCGGCGACGACCCGCGCGTGATCGGGTCGGGGCCGACCGTCACCGAGCCGCCGCGCAACGGCGATCGCGCGCTCGTGGTCGCGCCGATGGCGAGCTTCGGGATCGCCGTCGCCGACGCGCTCGCCGCGCGGGGCATCGCGGTGCGCCGGATCGCCGAGCCCATCGCCGATGACGTGGCCGCTGTCGCGGATCGGCTCGCGGCAGAGCCGGGGGACGGCCCGGAGCGCGGTGCAGCGCAGCACGGCGTCGTCGTCGCGTGGGGCGAACCGACGCTGCGCGTGCCCGAGGCGCACGGCACCGGCGGCCGCGCGCAGCAGCTCGCGCTCGAGCTCGCGCGTCACCTCCGCGGCACGTCGCGCAGCGCGTTCGTCGCGGGTAGCGACGGGCGCGACGGCCCGACCGACGCGGCGGGCGCGTACGTCGACGGCACGACCTGGGACGCGCTGGTCGCGCGCGCGCAGCGAGATCCGCGCCTCGATCCCGATGCGGCGCTGCGCCGCTGTGACGCCGGCACCGCACTCGCCGCCGTCGGCGCACTCGTCATCACCGGGCCGACCGGGATCAACCACGCCGATGTGGTGATCCTCGGCTGACGGGACCGGCCGCGCGGGTGCTATACGGTGCCGTGGCCACCTGGACCACGCTCGCGGTACTGGACTGGACGACCAAGCGCTTCACCGATGCTGGGATCGCGTCGGCGCGCCTCGAGGCGCAGCTGTTGCTCGCGCATGTCCTCCACTGCACGCGCACCCAGCTCTACATGGCCTTCGACAAGCCGCTCGCCGAGCCGGAGCTCGCCGCGTATCGCGAGCTGATCCGCCGCCGGCTCGCCGGCGAGCCCGTCGCCTACCTGCTCGGCGAGCACGAGCTGTGGGGCCTGCCGTTCTACGTCGACGCATCCGTGCTGGTGCCACGTCCCGACACCGAGACCGTGATCGAGGTGGCGCGCGGCCTGCGCGCGGATCGCGCCGCGCCGTGCCGCGTGCTCGACCTGTGCACCGGCTCGGGGGCGATCGCGGTCAGCCTCGCGAAGGAGCTGCCCGGGGCTCGCGTCGTCGCGACCGAGATCTCGGAGGCCGCGGTCGCGATCGCGCGCCGCAACGCCGAGCGCAACGGCGTCGCCGACCGCGTCGAGGTCCGGCACGGCGATCTGTGGGCGCCGGTCGCCGGCGAGCGCTTCGATCTCGTCTGCGCGAACCCGCCGTACATCGCGTCGGCCGTGATCCCGACCTTGTCTGCCGAGGTGAAGCGCGAGCCCGTGCTCGCCCTCGACGGCGGCCCCGACGGCCTCTCGTTCTACGATCGGATCGTGCCCGCGGCGCGCGAGTACCTCGAGCCCGGCGGCGCGCTCGTCGTCGAGCACGGCTACGATCAGGCAGACGCCGTGCGCGCGCGGTTCGAGGCCGCCGGCTTCTCGGGCGTCACGCTGGTGCACGACCTGGGCAAGAACCCGCGCGTGACGTGGGGCCTCGCGCCGGCCGCCGGTTAGCAGCGTCCGCCGACCGGCTCGCATCGCGTCGCATGGCCCAGATCACGGTGTGCGTGGCAGCGCCGCTCGATCGCCGCGTGTACGATGTGGCAGTGAGGCTGTCCCGGTACGGTCGCGTCCTGATCGCGGGGACGGCGCTCGCGATCGCGCAGTCCGCGCCGGCCCGCGCGCAACCGGCGCCCGCTCCGCCGGCGACCCCGACGACCCCGGCGACGCCGACGACGGCCCCGCCGACCACCGCGTCGCCGGCTGCGAAGCCGGAGGCCACCGACGACCGCACGCCCACCGAGAAGCGCCTGGCCGCGGCGGCCGCCTGCGAGGCGCACGCGCGGACCTGTGACTGGATGATGACGTTCTCGTCGCTCGAGAAGCTCTCGATCGGGCGCTCGCTCGCCGCGCTCGGGCTCGAGATCGATCCCGCGCCGTGGGGCAAGATCATCGGGACGATCCGCGTCCACAACGAGGACGTGTTCGCGGAGCGCAACTGGCTGCGCTTCTTCAATCACTTCCACGTCACGACGCGCGACTACGTGATCCGCCGCGAGCTCACGATCGACGCGGGCAAGGCGTGGGACGACGAGCTGGTCGCCGAGAGCGCGCGGCGGCTCAAGGATCCGCTGTACACCGGCGTCGTCGCGCTGCTGCCGACGAAGTCGGCGGTGCCGGGGCAGGTCGACCTGCTCGTCGTCACGCGCGATATCTGGAGCCTGCGCCTCAACACGAAGTACCAGATCCAGCAGGGCTCGCTCACGGATCTCTCGATCTCGCTGTCGGAGAACAACTTCCTGGGCCGGCGCAAGACGATCGCGCTCGGCGTCGTCGTCGATCAGGCATCGCTCACGACCGGCCCCTTGTTCATCGACAAGAACTTCCTCGGTCAGCACCTCGACTTCCGGTTCCAGATCAGCCGCATCTTCACCCGGCAGTCGCTCGATGTCGTGGCGGCGGACGGCTCGACCGTGCCGAGCGGCGATCCGGGCGGACTCCAGGACGACGGCAAGCTGCGCACCGAAGGCAGCCAGGCCACGGTCGCGCTGACGAAGACGCTGTGGTCGCTCGCGAGCACGTGGGGCTGGGGCGCGAGCTTCAACTGGCGCGACGCGATCGAGCGTTCGTATCGCGGCACCGGGCTGCGCGCCGTCGACGATCCGGCGACGGCCGACAACGACTATCTCCCGCGCGAGTACCGGATGCGGACGTGGAGCGCCCGCGCGAGCGTGACCCGGCAGTGGGGCACGGCGTACAAGCACCAGCTCGAGGCAGGCCACCTGGTCACGAGCCAGACACCGTCGCTGGTCGACGGCTTCCCGGGCGACCCGCTGCGGCGGGCCTACTTCATCGACCAGGTGTTCCCGCGGGACGAGCTGGTGTCGACTCCCTTCGTCGAGCTCTCGTTCTTTCGCGCCGATTATCGGACCATTCGCAACGTCGACACGTTCGATCTCGCGGAGGATCTACGCGCCGGCCTCAACGCCACGATCGGCATCCAGCAGGGTGTCAAGCTGCTCGGCTCCGACGAGAACTTCACGCGCCCCTCGATCACCGCGGGCTGGACGTTCCCGTGGAGCGATGACGGGTTCGTGCGCGTCTCGGCGGGCGGCCAGCTGCGCATCCAGGGCGGCGAGACGATCGACGACACCGCCACCGCGTCGGTCCGCGCCGCGACGCCGACGCTCGGCTACCTGCGGCTCGTCGGCCAGGCGCACGTCGAGACCCGGTGGAACGACACGCAGAACGCGTTCTACACGCTGGGCTCGGAGGCGGGGCTGCGCGGCTACGACATCGGCCAGTTCATCGGCAACCGGCGCGTCGTCGGCCAGCTCGAGGCGCGCAGCGTGCCGGTGCCGTGGTGGGTGCTGCGGCTCGGGGCGGTCGCGTTCTACGAGGTCGGCGGCGCGGCGGTGTCGTTCGACGAGATGGCGCTGCACCACGACATCGGCGTCGGCCTGCGCATGCTGATCCCGCAGACCGCGCGCGATCTGTTCCGCTTCGACTTCGCGAAGCCGCTCGACGGCGGCCACGACTGCCCGATCCCGGGCAACATCTGCTTCATCGCGGGCTTCGACTCGTACTTCTGAGGAAGCGCAGGACCAGGAACAGCGCCGTCGCGGTGAGGCCCACCGAGAGGCCCCACCACAGCCCGGGCGCGCCGAGCGCGGCCCCGAACGCGAGCCCGAGCATCAGCGGCAGCCCGATCGCGTAGTGGCCGAGCAGGTTCGCGAACAGCGTCGAGCGCGTGTCGCCACGGCCGCGCAGCGCACCGGCACTGATCGCCTGGGTGCCGTCGGAGAGCTGGAACAGGGCGGCGATCTGGAGCAGCGGGACGGTCGCCGCCACGACGCTCGGGTCATCGGAGAACCCGCTCGCGAGCAAGCCCGGGATCACGAGGAACATCGCCGCGAACCACGCCATCACGCAGAGGCCGAGCACGATGCCGAGCAGGCCGCGCCGCCGCGCGAGCGCGAGATCATCGCCGCCGACCGCGTGGCCGACGCGCACCGACACCGCGCTCGCGATGCCCAGCGAGAACGCGAACGTCAAGCTCGACAGGTTGAGCGCGATCGAGTGCGCGCCGGCGGGAATCTTGCCGAGGTGCGCGGCGAGCACGGTGGCCAGGCCGAAGATGCCGACCTCGGCGAGCAGCTGGCCGCCGACCGGGCCGCCGTAGCGCGCGATGGCGGCGAGGTCCGCGGCGGTCGAGCGCGGTCGCACGCTGCCGCGATCGAGATCGCGCACGCCGATCGCGTACACCGCCGCGATCAGGATCGTGACGAGGGTCGTCGCAGCCGCGGCGCCGACGACGCCGAGCGCGGGGATGTGCAGCGCCGGCACGCCATAGATCAGCGCGAGGTCGAGGCCGACATTGACGACGTTGCCCACGATCATCGCGAGCACCATCGGCCGTGTCTTGCCGTGCGCCGCGAGGTAGCTGCGCAGCGCGATCACGATGAGGAACGGCACCACGCCGAGCGCGCGCATGTAGAGGAACGCGCGCGCCTCGTGCAGCACCTCGCGATCGACGTCGGCGAGCACGAGCAGGCCGGGGGACGCCATCACGAGCAGCGTCGCGACCAGCCCGACGAGGACCGCGAGCCGAACGCCGGCACCGACCGCGCGCCGTGCGGCGGCGTGATCGCCGGCCCCGAGCGCCTGCGGCACGACCGTATCCATGCCCATCACGATGCCCATGCCGACGCACGAGACCGCGAAGTAGACGTTGTTGCCGACGCCGGCGCCGGCGAGTGCGGCATCGCTGTAGCGGCCGAGCATCGCGGCGTCGACGACACCCATCAGGTGATGGCCCGCCTGCTGGGCGACGAGTGGCGCGGCGAGCCACAGCATCGCCGAGACCTCGGAACGCTCTGCGCGCGTGGTCACATCAAGGCATCGGCCGGGGCGTCATCGGCGCGTTCGCGAACGTCAGGTTCTTCGCGACCGCCTGCGCGAGCGCGAGGCGGCGCGGCGCATCTGGACCGATCACGCGCACGTAGCAGGGCGCGTCGTCGTCGATGAACAGCAGGCCCTGGCCGTGGTGGTCGAGCGCCTTCGCGCCGACGGAGACCTCCACGGCGTCGTCCGGGCGCTTGATCGCGACGCCGGCATCGGTCGGCTTGACCATGC
>DAIRFU010000896.1:0-2393 GCA_036794935.1 Kofleriaceae bacterium
GGCCGGCTTCTGCTTGAGTAGGGACGAGATCTTCTCGTTGGCGGACTTGACGGCGGCGGTACCGGGGCCGGTCTTGGCGGAGCCAGCGAGCGCCGGCGTCGCGAACACCATCGAGAGCAGGACAATGAGCAGTCGTTTCATGGGCGGTTCTTACCTTGGACGGGAGTCGGCGGCCCGGAATTCACCAGTCGCGCGCCCGACACGTACCACAGCCACGTTCCATTGAAAGACGGCCTGGAGCCAGCGCGCCCTCATCTGAAACCACGCGATGTACGCATCAGCGAGATCCTTGGCCTCCGCGGTGCCTACGGCCTCGTTCTGCAAGACCGATGCAAGCCATGCTCTTGCCGCTTTTTCCCCGGTCGCCGTCGCCGCGAGCTTGGCCTTCGCGGCCCGGGCCTCCGAGACCGCGGTCGCGGCGTCGTACCTCGCCCCGAGCGCGGCGAGGGCGGCCTGCGACTTGGCCTTGTGAGCCTCGGCCCGGGCGCGGGCTGTACGCGCCTTCACCGTCCATGGCTCGAGCTGCCACTGGAGCGCGACCACGAGTCCCACACCCGACCGATTGTACGGGTCATTCGCGAACGCACCTGGTGGATCGTCGACACCCTGCGCGCGCGCGATCACCGCGCTACCCACCAGCGCGAGATCCGGAAAATAGTGAGCGGCCTGGAAGTCGGCCAGCTCCTCGGCCGCGACCGCCCCCGAGGCCGCGGCGATGCTCTGGGGTCTGCGCTTCGCGACGTCGCCGAGACGAACGAGCTCGGGGACCACGTGATCGACCGGCGCCAGCTCGACCTCGTCGATCTCGGCCTCGGCGTCGTCGGTGATCGCACGCAGTCCCGCGAGCGCCTGGGCCTCGGCCTGCGCCGCGTCCGCGCGCTGCGCCTGTGCCTCGGCGAGCAGCACGGAGACTCGCTGCCGATCCTGCACCGTGACGTCGGTGCGCTTCTCGAAGCCGCTCTGGGCATCGGTGATCGTGTCGATGCCGTCATCGAGCATGTAGCCGAGCTCGCGCGCGAGCTTGAGGCCCCAGTACGCCTTCGCGGCGTCGACCGCGGCGTCGCCGGCAGCCTCGTCGGCGAGCGCGAGCTGCGCGTCGAGCCCGGCGCGCGCCGCCGAGCGCGCGTGGCTGATCTTGCCAAACGTGAACAGCGGCTGGGTGAGATCGACCTGGGCACCGCCGAACAGGCCGCTGAACCGCAGGGCGAAGTTCTGCGGATCGGTGATCGTGCAGCCCGGATCGCGGCACTCGATATCGGGGCTGGCGGTTCCGAACGCCGTCGCCTTGACGCGGGGCAGGCGCGCCGCATTGGCCTCCGAGACGCGCGCGGCGGCGGCCGCCTGATCGCTCTGCGCCATCTGCACGCGCGGGCTCGCCACCGCCTTCGCGATCACCTGGTCGAGCGTGAGCTTCGGCGGATCCGCGGCGGCGATGGCGGGAAGCGCGGCAAGCGCGGCAAGCGCGGCAAGCGCGACGATGAGCGAGCGCATGGGCGGGTTGTCCCACGGGGACGCGCTCGGGCCAAGGAGCTCGCGTCGCTCGCGAGCTCGCGACACTCATCGATCGATGGCCCTCGCTTGCACACGGCTAAGGCTTCTCGAACACGAGCAGCTCGGTCGGTCCGCTGGTGTGCTTGCCCTGATTATCGTTGATCGCGATCAACCGGCCGTCGGGCAGGCGCACGATGCCCTCGAGGTTGAGCGAGTCGCGCAGGATCGGCGCGAGATCGAACAGGATGTCCGGCGTGATCTCGACGGCGTCGCGCGCCGCCGTGAAGTGCACGATCCGGCTGACCCGGTAGTGGCGCTCGATCGCGACCACGTCGGCGGTGCCATCGGGAGCGAACGTGCAGTGAAGCGCCGACAGCTTGCCGACGTCACTGGTGAGGCGCACCTTCGCGACGCTCGGGGTCCCTCCGGAGAGCCGCACCAGTGCCGCGAACCGGGTGCCATCGGGCAGCGTGCCGGCGCTCTCGCTCGCCGCCAGGATCTCGTCGCCGCGCCCGCACACCGACTCGATGCCGTGGTTGTCGGTGATCGGCACGCCGAGCTCGCCGCTCGTCAGCGGCCGCGTGCGCGTGACGACGAGCCGGTCCCCGCGCAGCTCGGCGAGCGCGATCGACGCGGTCGGCTCGTCCGCTCCCTCGGTGCCGATCGCGAACCGGCCGTCACCGAGCCACGCGAGGCCCTCGGTGTCGACGCCCGCCGGGATCCCGTCGAGCGGGTGTTTCGTGATCCGCGGCGGTGAGGTGGCGAGATCGATCTCGATCACCTCGCGGTCGCGCTCGGCGATGCCCCACACGATGCCGCGGTCATCGATCGTCAGATCCGACATGCCCGGCGGCGCATCGATCGGCACCTCGTCGAACACGCCGTGCGCCGCCTGCTGATCG
>DAIRFU010000296.1:0-2281 GCA_036794935.1 Kofleriaceae bacterium
CGTGCGTAACAGCGACCGCACGTTCCATAACGTGTGGGGCAGGGTCGCCGGCAACGACGTGTCCAACAAGCCGCAGGCGCCGAAGGCGGCCGACCTCAGGCTCGATCCATCCGCCGCCAAGGCCGGCGCCGTCGTCGAGCTCACCTGCGGCGTGCACGACTGGATGCACGCGTACGTCGCGGTCCAGGATCACCCGTTCTTCGCGGTCACGCACGCCGACGGCACGTTCGAGATCCAGGGGCTGCCGCAGGGCACGTACACGCTCGAGGCGTGGCACCCGACGCTCGGTACGAAGTCGATGAAGGTCGTGATCGGCAAGGGCAAGCGCGCCGACGTCACCGCGCGCTTCTCGTACAAGCGCAACGAGATGTGACCACGGGCAGGCGGTGAAGGAGCGCGCCGGGACCGTCTGCGCGGACACGATCGCGCCGCCGCCGAGCTCGCCGTTGCCGCCAAGCCCCCAGCACCACACGCCGCCGTCGCGGTCGACCGCGCAGCTCGTGTACGCGCCGATGCCGAGCTGGATGACGGGCGGTAGCCGGCGACCGGTGCCGCGTAGACCCGCCCCGTCCCGGTCATGCCATCGCCGAGCTGACCGCTGTCGTTGCGACCCCAGCACCACACCTCGCCGCCGAGCCGCGCGCAGCCGTCTCGTAGCGGCCGCCCGACGCGCTGACCGCGCGCACCGGCAGCACGACCGGGATCGGCGATGCGCGATCCAGCATGAGGCCATCACCGATCTGGCCGTACGTGCCGTAGCCCCACACGTGCAGTGGACCGTCGCTGAAGATCGCGGTCGTGTGCTGGCGGCCGGCGCCGAGCCGCACCGTGCAGGCGGCCATCGCGTCGGTGCTTGCATCGGGATCGGCCGGGCCGGTGCCGATCCCGTCGAAGCCGACGCGGCCGCAGCTCGCGAGCCACACGAGCGCGAGCGTGGGCGACGCCGCCCACCACCGCCTCGTCACGCACTCACCGCCCGGCACGACCAGATCGGCTCGCCGCCGAGCACGCGATGGGCGCGACGCACGAACCGGCGCACGCGAGCCACCCCGCCGAACGCGCGCACCTGCGACGCGTACTCCGCGATCGCGGCGAGCTTGCGCTCCTCGTCAGCGGCGGCGACGGGATGCGGCGTGCACGTCCAGTCGGTGCGCGCCGCCTCGGGCAGGTACTGCTCGATCGCCGGCCCACGCCGGGCGAGCGCGACCAGCCGCAGCAGGGCACCCACGCGCGGGCTCGCCCACCCCGGCGCGCCGAACGCGTGCCACATGCGCCGGCGCGTCACGAAGTGCTGCGCGCGGCACGCGCGGCCGAGCGCGTACGGATCCTCGTAGAAGTGGATCCGATCGAACGCGCCGCGGCCGAGCACCTCGGACAGCGCGGCGAGCGCGACCTCGACATGATCGACGTGGTGGCCGACCGCGAGCGGCGCGTAGATCGTGGCGCCGGTCGCGAGGAGCTCGCCGATCGCGGCGCGGATCGCGTGCAGCTCGGCGAAGTCCTCGAGGCGCGCGGGCGTGCGGAACACGTGCGTCGGAAACACGCTGCGCGTGCGCGGCAGCGGCGGCTCGCGCCAGATCCGCTCGTGCAGATCGAGCCAGCGGTGTCGCGCGCCGAGCACGGCCAGCGCGCGCTCGTCCTCGGCCCGCCGCATCGAGTAATCGCCGAACACGCGCCGCTCGGGTGGGATCGTCTCGAGCGGTGGCCCCGACGTGAAGCACGACACGACCTCGACCCGGCGGCCCGCGGCGACCTCGCGGCCGATCAGCCCGCCGAGCGACAGCACCGCGTCGTCGAGGTGCGGCGACAGGATGACCAGATCAGTCCTCGTCATCGCGAAGCCCACGGAACCACGAGGCCATGACACCATCGTGCCACGTGAGCGAATACTTGGCAGGACTGGACCGTTAGGTCGTGGTGCGCCGGCGCAAGCGGAGTGTGCGACTGCCCGCGCTGGTCGCCTGCGCGGTGGTCGCGTTCACGGTCTACGTCGTGCTGCGCGCGTCTCACACCGGCCGCGCACCGAGGACGCCGGTCCCGCCGTCCTGCAACCTCGGGCCGACGACCGCGGGCATCGACGTGTCCTATTACCAGGGCGACATCACGTGGCGGCGAGTCCACCGCGCCGGCGTTCGCTTCGCGTTCATCCGGGTCTCGGATGGCCTCCAGTATCCGGACCCCTGGTTCGATGACTACTGGCCCGCCACGAAGGCGGCTGGGATGCTGCGCGGCGCCTATCAGTTCTTTCGCCCCGACCAGGATCCGATCGCGCAGGCCGACC
>DAIRFU010000296.1:2291-8633 GCA_036794935.1 Kofleriaceae bacterium
TCATCCGGGTCTCCGACGGCGCCGACATCCTCGACTCGAGGTTTGTGGCGAACTGGTCGGGCGCCCGGCGCGCCCACGTGCTGCGCGGTGCGTACCAGTTCTTCCGTCCCGAGCAGAGCCCGATCGATCAGGCGAACCTGGTCGTGCGCACGCTGCGCGCGCGGGGCCGCGGCGAGCTGCCGCCCGTGCTCGACATCGAGGTCACCGGCGGCCTGCCGCTCGCGAGCGTGGCGGCGAACGCACGGCTGTGGATCGAGCAGGTGCGCAGCCAGCTCGGTGTCGAGCCGATCGTGTACACGAACCCCGGCATGTGGCGCCTGCGCGGCCCGAGCGAGCTCGCGCAGCAGCCGCTGTGGCTCGCGCACTACACCGAGCTGTGCCCGAGGGTGCCGCCGCCGTGGCCGGCCTGGACCTTCTGGCAATACACCGAGAACGGGCGCGTCG
Source organism: Kofleriaceae bacterium (assembly GCA_036794935.1). Classification (GTDB taxonomy): domain Bacteria; phylum Myxococcota_A; class Polyangia; order Haliangiales; family Haliangiaceae; genus JABFXX01. Next base: position 2,736 of record DAIRFU010000296.1, read on the forward strand.
ATGGCATCGATGAACCGGTCGATCTCGACGTGTTCGCCGGCACCGAGGCGGACCTGCGCCACCGGTTTCGCCTGTAGACCCGTCGGATCTCGCGCGTGTGCGCGGTGGCGGGTGCGACGCGGCCTCTGCGCCGCCACGTACCAGGACCTGCCAGCTCGATTGCGTGCGGGCCGCGGCGACCGCGTGAGAACCTCGGGCCATGACGTGGGTACATCGACTCGGGATCGTGGTGATCGCGTTACAGCTCGGGGCGTGTGGTGACGACGACGGCGGGGGCAGCGTTACCCCCGACGCGCCGCGGCCCGATGCGCCGATGATCGATGCCGATACGAGCGAGGTGCCGCGCATCGAGCCCGCCGCTTGCCGCTTCTTCGTCGATGGCAGCCTCGGACTCAGCGAAGGCGTTGGTTACTCGTGCGGCGACCTCGTCGTCGAGGAGGACCGCGCGACGCACACCGGCCGGATCCGGCTGCACTTCATCCGCATCACGAGCGCCGCAGCGACGAACCGCGCGACGATCTATCTCGACGGCGGGCCCGGCGGCGATGGCCAGGGCATCCTCGACTACGCCGCGTATCTGGGTTCGCCGTTCCTGAACGGCTTGCTCGTCGACGGCGACTTCCTCGTGATCAGCCAGCGCGGCACCGCACTCTCGCAGCCGTACCTCGACTGCCAGCAGGGCGACTGCAGTGACTTCGCGGGGATCGCAAATCTGCCGGCGTACAACACGGCCTACAATGCCGACGATGTCGACGATCTGCGAGCCGCCCTCGGCTTCGAGCAGCTGAACGTCTACGGCATCTCGTATGGCTCGCGGCTCGGCCTCGAGGTGCTGCGCCGCCACGGCGACCACGTACGCGCGGCCGTGATCGAAGGCCTCGTCCCTCCGCAGGTGCAGTGGACGGCGGCGATTCCGGCGTCGTTCTACAGCGCCCTCACCGCGCTGGATGCATCCTGCGCCGACGCGGGCGCGTGCGGCACGACGTTCGGCGATCTGGTCGGCAAGTTCCTCGCCGGGGTCAGCGCGCTCGACGCCAATCCGGTCACGATCCAGGTGCAGGGTCAGGACGTCCCGTTCGACGGCGTCACGTACGGATACCTGATGTTCCAGATGATGTACTCGCGCAGCTCGTACGCCTACCTGCCGCTGATGATCAACGACCTCGCGATCCGCCGCACCGATCGCATCGCCAGCTTCCTGTCGACCTGGCTGGAGGCCGCCGGCGGTGGCGGCATCTCGACCGGTCTCTACTACTCGGTCGTGTGCGGCGAGCTCTACAACCCGCCCGATCCGGGCGCGCCGGCGGCCGCGAACCAGGGCGTGCCGCAGGCATTCATCGATCTCTACGGCAGCAGCTACGACAGCCTCGAGGCGCAGTGCGGCACCTGGCCGAAAGGCACGCTGCAGGACACGCTCGCGCAGCCGGTGACCTCGTCGGTGCGCACGCTGGTGTCGAGCGGCCGACTCGATCCGATCACGCCGCCGAGCTTCGGCGACATCGCCGCCTCGACGCTGGCGGACAAGGTCGTGGTCGTGCACGAGAACTCGGGCCATGGCGCGACGCTCCAGTCGCCGTGCGGGACGCAAAACCTCCATGCGTTCCTCGCGAATCCGACGGCGATGCTCGACACGAGCTGCGCGGCCTCGATCACGACGACGTACATGGTGCCGCCGATGTTCGCCGCCCCCCCGCTCTCGGTCCGTCAGATCCGGGCCGAGCTCGCGATCGCGCCGCTACCGCCGTTCATCCGCGCACGCCTGCCGCGCCTGGCGCACTGAATCGTCAGCCGCCGCGAGCTCAAGTCCAGCCGAACAGCGGGCACATCACGCGCAAGGCGGCGACGATGATCACGAAGCCGATCACGTCGAAGACGATGCCGATCTTGAGCATCTGACCGACGCTGACGCGGCCGGTCGCATAGGCGAGTGCGTTCGGCGCCGTCGAGATCGGCATCATGAACCCGAACGACGAGCCCATGGTCGCGCCGAGGATCGCCGGGATCGGCGCGACACCGGCGGCGGCGGCGAGCGCGCCGGCGAGCGGCGCCATCATGCTCGCGGTCGCGGTGTTGCTCGTCGCCTCCGACAGCACGATCGCGGTGCCGGTGACGAGCGCGGTGATCGACCACGTGCCCGACGCGCCGGTCGCATCGACGAGCGCGCGGCCCCACTCCGCCGCGAGCCCGGTGCTCTTGGCCAGCGACCCGAGCAGGATGCCGCCGCCGAACAGCAGGATCACGCCCCACTCGATGCGCGTCGCCTCGGGCCAGGTGAGCGCCGGACGGGTGATCGAGCGGCCGGGCACGGGGCCCGCCGCCTCCACCGTGGTACCGCCGGGCAGGACGAACAGCAGGCAGCCGGCGAACACCGCGACGATCTCCTCGGTGATATGTGCGTCGATCCAGGCGGCCGCGGGCGAGCCCGGCGCGACGAGGCTCGCGACCGTCGGCGCGAGCCAGCCTGCGAGGGCGACCGCGAACGCGATCAGCACGGCGCGCTCGCCCTGGGACCACGCGCGGGCGTGGGGGATGTCACGCGCGGGCAGCGGCTGGCCGCGGCGGACGCCGAACGCGAACGCGAGCACGACGATGAGACCGCCGAGCATGACGAGCCCGATCGGCACTCCGATCACCATCCACTCGACGAAGTTGAGATGAACCCCGCGCTGGTGCAGCTCGACGAGGCCGAGCGCGTTTGGCGGCGTGCCGACCGGCGTGCCGAGGCCGCCGATCGAGGCGCCCCAGGCGACCGCGAGCACGAGCGCGGCGGCGTAGCGATCGTGCTTCGGCGCCATCCCGAGCACGAGCGGCAGCAGGATCGCGGTGGCCGCGGTGTTCGACATCAGCATCGACTGGAAGAACGCGACGATCGAGATCGCCGCGAGAAACGACAGCCGGCCGCGCGCCTTGCGCGCCACCGCCTCGGCGATCCGCGCGCCGAGCCCGTGGACCTGCATCGCCTCGGCGATGAAGAACGAGCCGACGAACATGAACAGCAGCGGTGTGCCAAACGCCTGGAACGCGACCTTCGGTGTCGCCAGCCCGAGGAGCACGGCACCGATCGCGGCGGCGAGCGCGACCGCGGCGATCGGCAGCGCCTCGGTGAGCCACCAGGTCACGCACAGGACCATGAGCCCGATCAGCTCGGGCGACGCACTATCGTGGCAGATCAGCGCGAGCGCGACCGCGAGCACGGGCCCGCCGACGAGCCCGACGCGCCGCTTGCCGCGCTCGAACGCGGCACCGGCGCCGCCGACGGCCTCCTCCTCGACGCCCATCAGAGATGCGAGGGACCGGCCGGGGGCGGCGTGGGTGGCGCGTTGAGACCGACGAACGCGGCGATCTTGAGGTCGGTCTCCTGCTCGATGTGCTGGCGGCCCTCGGTGTAGCCGCGCGCGCGATCGAGGTTGGTGACGACGAGGTCGGCGCCGATCGTGGTCAGGATCATCACGTTCGCCTCGAACTTGAGCAGGGTCGTGACGACCGTCGTCCACCTCATGTGGAGCATGCTGACGAGCAACCCGAGGCCGCCGATGATCGAGAGTGCGGCGGTGATCAACAGCACCATGTAGAACGTGCGCACGCGCTTGATGTGCCGGAGTGCCTCCTCCTGGGTCAGCGGCCTGGCGAGCGCGAAGCCCGAGCGCGTGACGAATCCCTGCGCGATCATGATCAGGAGCACGCCGAAGATGAACCAGCCCGACGCCGTGAACTGGTACGGGATGATGAGCAGCGCGTACGCGATCATCGCGTAGAGCGGTGCGCACATCACGATGAGCCAGCCCGGCGCCGAGGCCCCCGGGAACAGCAGCTTGATCACCATCGACGACCGGATGAGGCCGGGCATCAGCGAGATGACCTTCGGTGCGAGCTGCAAGAGCGCGATCATCGCGAACGCGAACGGCGCGACGACCCGGTTGTACACGCCGTGATAGCCAAGCTGGCGCATCTGCTCGAGGGTGAGCGCGCGGCCGGCATCCATCACGGCGAGGCTGAGCGGATACACGAACACCAAGAACGGTGTCAGCATGAACAGCAGCCAGCCGAAGAAGAGCCACTTGCGCTGCTTGCGCCAGTCGGTCCACTCGCGCAGCGCCAGCCAGCAGATCACGCAGAACGCGACCTCGGCGAGCGTCGGCAAGAGCTTGACGAAGCGCACCGAGCTCGCGACCCTGGAGCCGCCGAGCGAATCGACGAGCCCCATGATCGACAGGATCGTGAGGATGGTCGCGACGAGGAACACGACCGAGCGCCGCCAGGCGAGGAACGCCTGCAGGTTGTCGTCGGTGACCGGCGGGTTCGCGGCGGCGAGTGCCTCGCGCTCGTCGGGCAGCACCTCGCTCGGCTCGATGCGGAGCCGGAACGCGCGCTTCGTCGAGATCTTGAGGAAGGCGACGAAGCGGTTCGGCAACTCGCCGACCGCCTCGGCGAGCTGCTCGATCGGGCTCGACTCGCTCTCGACGAGTCGCGCCTCGGGAATCGCGCCCGGATTGCGCGGCTGCGCCCAGGCCGGATCGTTCCCGCCGGGCCCGCGTGACTGCGCCCACGCCGGATCGCTCGCGCCGGACGCGCTCGGCGGTGCCGGCTGAGACGGTGACCACCCCGGCGGCTGCGCGGGCGCGGGCGGCGGCGATGGGACTGCCGGCGGTTGGCCCACCGGAGGCTGTCCCGAGGGCGTGTGCCCCGGCGAGGCCGCAAACGGCGAAGGCGCTTGTGGCTGGGAGAACGGCGCCGGCTGCCCGGGCGGGGTCTGGCCCGCCGGCGCGAACGCAGGGGTCTGCGTCGTCGACCCGGAGCGCGGCGGCGGCGGGCCGCCGTGTGTCGAGCGCGGTGGTGGCAGGCCCGGGCGCGGCGGATGCGGCGCGATACCGGCGAGCGTCGACGGCGGCTGCGCCCGGCCCTTGTCCTTCGGATCGTCCCCGCCCGTTGACATGGCGGCCATCGTACCGGCGCGCTCGGGTGGCTGCTAGCGACCCTGCCGGCTACCGGTTTGACAGCGCCCGGGACACGGCGGCCGACCGGGCGCGCGCTGCGCGTCAGCGATAGCGGCGCAGCACGGCGTCGAGGCTCGCGTCGATGTCGAGCGGCGTGATCGTCGAGTCGCGGCGCGGCGGATCGGGCGGCGGGACGCTGCGCTTGACGTAGCGCAGCCGCGCGATCGAATACGGCTGCGAACCGAGCGCGACCAGCGGATCCGCACGCTCCGACCGCCCCGCGCGCGCGTCCTCCTCGCCCGTGACCTGCGCGTCGTCGGCCCACGTCAGCCGCGCGTCACCGCCGAGCGCGGACATCGCCTCGCTCGGCCGCGTGAAGACCTCGGTGCGCTCGTGCTCGATCGGCTCGGGCACGTGTGGATCCGTGATCTCTCCAACAACGAGATCGGGCACGGTGTCGCGCATCCATCACGGTGGTGCAACGCGCGGACCGGATGCACGGCAGCGAAGCGGCCATGATCACGGCGTCGCACGTGTTCGCATCTTGCACAGCTGTGCAGATTGCTGCGTGTGATGTGCACATGGCACGTCGCAGCCCATGGGACCTCGCCCATCACATCGCCGTGATCGCGGTCAGGGCTCGTGCGCGGCGAGCAGCTGGACGAGCTTCGTCGCCGTGTTCAGGTTGCGAGCCGTGATCTCCTGGTAGATCGGCTTCGCGAGCATCTGCTTCGCGATCCGGCTCTTCGTGATCTCGCTGCGCTTCGCCGCCCACAGCAGCGCGCCCGGCACGTAGGTCAGCGTCTCGACGCCGGCGCGCGGCTCGAGCTGGTCGAGGAGCCGCTTGTCGTCGACGGCATGGCGGAGGAACAGCACGTAGTAGCGCATCGCCGCGCTCGGCTTCGCCCACTGCTTCGCGATCGTCGCGCCGATCGCGTCCACCTCGGACGTCGACTTGACGACC
>DAIRFU010000297.1:0-6244 GCA_036794935.1 Kofleriaceae bacterium
TGTCGATCGCCTCGCCGAGCGCGACCGCGGCACTCGATTCGAACGAGGACAGGTTCCCGGTCTTGTCGCTGCCGAACGAACCGCCGCCGCCGGTCCCGGTGTCGTCACCGCCCGCGCCGCTGCCGGCGCCGGTATCGCTCTGCGGCGCGCCCGCACCCGCGCTCGCCTCGTCACCACGTCCCGACGAGCGCGGCGCGTTACGGTGCGGCTGGTCGTCGTCGCGCGTGGACAGCTCGCCGGCACGCTCGTGAGCGGCGCGCAGCTCGGCGACCAGCTGCAGGTCGTCGTGCTGCTGATCGAGTCCGCGGCGCTGCGCCTCGAGCTGCTTCTCGACGGCGGCGAGCGCGGCCGCCTGGCGGTCGAGCTCCTCGGGATCGGCGAGCGGATCGATCTCGGCGTCCGGAATCACGATCTTTTTGGGTGCGGGCGCCGGCGGCGCGAGCTGCACGCGCAGGTTGCCGAGCAGTTTCGCGCGCGGAGCGGGTGCGCCGGCGGCGAGCTCGCGATCGATGGCGGCGACCGCGGTGCGCCGCGCGGTGCCGAGCGCTTGCTGCGCGTTGCGCAGGCTGCGGTCGAGCATGGTCAGCCGCTTCGCGGTGTCGTTCGCGTCGGCCTGCGCGCGGTTGAGCTCGCGGTCGCGTCGCCACGAGGCCTTCTGCTTCTTGAGCCGGTCGATCGCGGTGAGCTGGTCGTCGTAGCGGCGCCGCAGCTGCGTGCGCTGGGCAGCGAGCTGCGCGAGCTTGTGCTGGGCGCCGCGGACGCCGGCCTGGAGCTGCTCGACGGTGGCCGCCGGCCGGGCAGGCTGCGCCCGCCCGGTGACCGAGGCTACCAGCAACAGACACGTGAGCCACAGGCTCCGGAGCACGGGCCACAGGATAGCAGTCACCGTGCCACGCCCAACTACCCGTCATCGCTGAGCTCGCCCGGAGCTCGGCGCATGGATCACGGGGCCAAACTGGCAAGCCCCCTCGGAAAACTGAGTCCTACCCGCCGGTGCGCTCGCCCTCGACGCGCAGGACGAGGTACCGCAGCGCCGCGGCCGCGTGGGTCGCGATGACCGCGAGCGGCGGCTCGCCGGCGCGCTCCCAGACGAGGTAGTCCCGGCCCGTCGCGTCGACGGGCGTGTGATAGCGCAGCCGGCGCAGCGCGCAGCCAGCGCCGAGATCGAGCGTGTCACCCCACGCGGCCAGCGGGGAGGCCGCGCCGGGACCGCCGACGCCATCCTCGAGCGGGAGTCCGTAGCGCACCATCACGCGATCGACCGCGGCGACCGACAGCGCGCCTCGCGCACCGTGCTCGTCGTCGACGTGCACGTGGCCGTCTACGTAGCTCGCGTAGGTGCGCGCGTGCGTACCGTCGCCGAGGATACGCTCGTCGAGCAGGAGGCGGGCTGTCATCGCGGCGATGGTGCGGCTTGCGCGCTCCGCGATCAACGGGGAAAGTCCCTGCATGCGCGTGGCGCTGCTGTGTTTGCTCGTTGCCTGCGGCGGAAGCCAGATCCAGGAACGCAAGGCCGTCGATCTCGCCGAGCTCGGGCCGGCCACCCTCGAGGCAACGCGCCCCCGCGATGGCGACGCGCGTGTCGCGAAGGTGCGGGTCTGGGTCGACGCCGCGATCCGCGCGACGCCGCACTGGAAGGCAAAGATCACCGATCAGATCGATTACGCGAGCCAGCTGCTCACGCCGCTGCTCGGCGTGCGGCTCGACGTCACCGGGTTTCGCGACTGGAACCGCAGCTCGGCGCCACAAGATGCACTGCGCGAGCTCGCGACACTCGACGACGGCAACGGCGTGAGCTGGGTGATCGGCTACGTGGCGCCGGGCGAGGCGGCGAGCAAGGCGATGGCCGAGCTCGGCAGTGCCGACCTGCTCGGCCGCTACGCCGTCGTGCGCGGCTGGGCCGAGCAGCCCGAGAGCGAGGCGCTCGCTCCGTCGCTGCCCGATCTGAAGCCGGCGGAGCGCACCGAGGTGCTCGCCGCGCACGAGCGTCACAAGCAGAGCGTCGTCCTGCTCCACATGCTCGCGCGCACGCTCGGCGCGATCGGCGAGAGCGATCCGACCTGGATCGGCAACCCGCAGTACTCGGCGAAGCAGGCCTCGTTCGCCGACCGGACGCGCGAGCTGATGCAGATCGCGATCGATCACCGCCTCGCCGACGATCCGCCGCCCGCCGCCGCGAAGGAGCTACTCGCCGAGGTCTCCAAGCAGGAGTGGGGCGGCTGGATCGCGACCGATCGCGATGACGTCATCAGGCAGCTGACCGCGATCGTCAACGCCGGCAAGCAAGGCGAGGCCGCGCCCGAGGTACCGATGGCGGCGCTCGAGCAGTACGAGCGGATCAAGGCGCTCGCCCGGCGCGGCGACACCGCGAACGCGCAAGCCGAGCTCGAGAACCTGCTCGTCGCGTATCCGGCCAACGCCACGATCTACGAGCTCAAGTGCGAGATGCTGCTCGCGAAGCCCGGCATCGGCGATCCGACGACGAAGGCCGCCTGCGCGCGCGTCAGCGAGCTCGCCCCCGCCGACCCATCGCCGCACTTCGCGCTCGCCGACGCGTACGCGCGCAAGCGAGACATCACCGCCGCACGGGGCGAGCTGAAGCAGGCGGCCACGAAGATCGCCAAGCTCGACAGCGGCGCCGCCGAGCACTGGAAGCGCCTGATCGCGATCTACCAGGCGATGGGCGCGCTGACCTGGACCGAGGAGGTGATCGCGCAGGCCAAGCTCGAGGTCGGTCCACTCGCGGCCGAGATCGCGGCGACGCGTGCGCGCTACGGCGTGCCGAAGGGCGCGAAGTTCGTCAAGGCCGCCGACGAGGGCGCGCTCGTCGCGGCGGTGCGCGACGCGCTGTCGCTCGTCTACGCGAACAAGTACGCGCAGGCGCAGAAGGCGATCACCGCGGGCGAGAGGCGATGGCCCGGGGCACCCGGCTTCTCGGCGGTGCGCTGCGACCTCGCGCTCCGCAAGACCCAGCTGGCCGCCGCGCGCGCCGCCTGCCACAAGGCGCTCGCCGCCGATCCCCAGGACTCGTGGGCGCTCTACCTGTCGGGCGTGATCGCGCTCAAGAACACCAGCGCGGCCGGCACCGACGCCGGCATCGACAAGCTCAAGCGCGCGATCGCGGCGGATCCCGACCTCGGCCAGGCGTGGCGCACGCTCGCGAAGGCGTACGCGCGCGCGAAGGATACGGCCGCGCTCGAGCAGCTCCGCAAGGACTACGCGGTGAAGTTCGGCGCGCCGCTTCCGCTGTAGGATGACCGCGTGAGCTTTCTGCGCCGCATGTTCTCCGCCGACTATCGCGCCGCCGTCGCGGCCGAGGCGGCGGGGAACGTCGACCTGGCGGCCGAACGCTACGCGCTGGCCGGCGAGCACGAGGCGGCCGTGCGCATGCACCTCGCGCGCGCGGCGCGGGCCGGCACGCGGCAGGCCGAGATCGCGGCGCTGCGCGATGCGCTGCGCTGGGCCGGTGAGGATCCGCAGCTGCGCAAGCAGGCCGCGAAGGCGCTCGGCCGTGCGATGTGGGAGAGCCTCCGCGCCGAGGGCATCGCGACCGACCGCGACCGCACGAAGGTGCGCGAGGCGGCCGAGATGCTCGTGCTCGGCGACGATCACGCGACCGCCGGCGCGGCGCTCGAGGCGATCGGCGATCACCAGGCCGCCGCCCTCGCCTACTCCGCGGGCGGGCTCGTCGAGCGCATGGAGCAGGCGCTGACCAAGGACGACCAGCTGTACCTGCGCGCGCGCGAGGAGTCCGACGGCTTCGCGTCCTACGAGACGAACATGCGGGTCGGCCGCCGGGACGACGCGCGCGGCGAGCTCCAGCGCGCGATCGCATCGGCCGAGCACGCCGGCGAGTACCGGCGCCTGCTCGACCAGCTCGACACCGCACTGCTCACCGCGGCCAAGGTCGAGCTCAAGCGGCGCGGCAAGCCCGTGGTCGTCGCGTGCGCGGCGCCGAAGATCGTGCTCGGCCGCGATCCGCTGTGCGATCTCGCGCTGCGCGCCGGCGGCGTGTCGCGCCAGCATGCCGAGATCGAGCGCATGCCCGACGGCACGTTCCAGCTCCGTGACCTCGACTCGCGCAACGGCACCTCGGTCGCCGGCTTGCCGCTCGTCGGCAAGGTGCCGCTCACCGGCAGCGGTCGGTTCGGGCTCGGCGACGAGTGCTCGATCGACTTCGAGACCTCCCGCAGCGTGCTCGTGTTGCGCGTGACCAACGGGCTCGACCGCGGCGAAGCGCTGATCGCGGGCGGCGAAGGTGAGCCGCTGGCGCTCGACGCCTTCGGCATGGGCCTCGACGTCATCTTCCAGCGCGGCCGCCCGCTGCTCGGACGCGGCTCGAGCCGTGACGTCAAGTTCAACGGCGAGCCGCTCGGCGATCTGCGCGTCCAGCTGATCCGCGGCGACCGCATCGTCGCCGATGGCGACGAGATCGACGTCGGGTAGAGTTGGCCATGGCGAAGGCCTCGTGGTGGAGCCGGCTGTTCGGCCGGGATGCCGAGCCGCCGGAGATCGAGCTGCCGGGTGCGCCGGAGCCGCGCCACCTCGGCAGCGAGGACGAGGTGTTCCTCGCCCAGCTCGTGCAGGATCTCGGCGACGGCAAGCGCCGCGACCAGATCAGCAGCGGCGACGTCCTCGCCAAGCTCGACGGCTTGTGGAAGTCGGGCCACGAGCGGCTCGCGATCGAGTGGACCGAGAAGCTGCTCGGCGTGCCCGGCATTCCGAGCGAGCAGACCGCGCCTCTGCGCGCATCGCTCGTCGAGCGCTACGACCAGCGCGGCGAGCTCGATGCCGCGCTCCCGCACCTCGAGGTACTCGTCGCGAGCGAGCCGTACGCGCTGCGCGCGCACTACCTGCTCGCCGAGCACGCGCGCAAGAAGGCCGACCACGAGCTCGCGCTGCGTCACTACGAGGCGGTGCTCGGCCGCGACGTCGATTACCCGAACGTGCGCGTCCGCGTCGAGCGGCTGCGCCAGCTCACCGGCCGCACCGCGCCGGTCGCCGGCGAGACGATCGCGGCGGGCGATGTCGCCGGCGTCCAGGCGGGCGCGCGCTACCGGCTGATGCGCGAGCTCGGCCGCGGCGCCACCGGCGTCGTCTATCTCGCGCGCGATGCCGAGCTCGATCGGGACGTCGCGGTCAAGCTGCTCCACCCGCACCTCGCCGGCACCGAGCGCGCCGACGCCCTCGCGCGGTTCTTCCACGAGGCGCGCGTGATGGCATCGCTGCGCCACCCGAACGTCGTCGCCGTGCTCGACATGGACGAGGCCTCGCGCCGGATCGTGATGGAGCTCGCCGCCGGTGGCACGCTGCGCGACGTGCTGCGCGAGCGCGGGCCACGCTCGCTGCACCGCGCACTCGAGCGCCATGGCCAGGTGCTGTCGGCGCTCGCGGCCGCGCACCGCCGTGGCATCGTGCACTGCGACCTCAAGCCCGCGAACCTGATGTTCCGGAGAGACACCGATCTGCCTGGCGTCGAGATCATGCTCGGCGACTTCGGGGTTGCCCACCTGCCCGACGCGAGCGGCCAGGCCTCCGCCGGAGCCGCCCCCGGTAAGCGCGCGGCCGCGGTCGGCACGCTCGCGTACATGGCCCCGGAGCAGCGCCGGGGCGAGGTGTCACCCGCGGCCGACGTCTACGCGAGTGCCGTCGTGCTGTTCGAGATGATGACCGGCCACACGCCCGGGTCGCGCGGCGGCGTGATCGGCAGCCTGCGCGAGGCCGCCGACTTCCGGCTGCCGTCCGCGCTGTTCGGGGACGCGCCGGAGGTCGCGACCGGCGTCCAGCAGCACCTCGATCGGCTCTCCGATCCCGATCCCGCGAGGCGGCCGACCTCGATGCAGGCCCTCGCCGAAGCTCATCGCCTGCGCGAGCGCGTCGTCGCGGCGGGCGCTGGCTGAGCGTCAGGTTCGCCGCGCGGCCTCGCCGTTGCTCCTCGGCGCGTCACGTGGCACGTTGCGATCGGACGTTCAGGTAGCCACGCGCGTTCAGAACCAGGTTGTCGTGACAGACCGTTCCCCGACTCACCGCGTGCTCGTCGTCGACGATCAGCCCGACGCGGTCGACGCGGTGTGTACGCTGCTCCGCCTGCTCGGCCACGAGGCGCGCGGCCTGCGGAGCGGCGCCGGTGTCATCGAGGCGGTCGACGCGTTCCAGCCCACGCTCGTGCTACTCGACATCGGGTTGCCGGACGTCAGCGGCTACGAGCTCGCGACTGCGCTGCACGCTCGCGAGCACCGGCCGT
>DAIRFU010000297.1:6344-8606 GCA_036794935.1 Kofleriaceae bacterium
GACGTCAGCGGCTACGAGCTCGCGACTGCGCTGCACGCTCGCGAGCACCGGCCGTTCTATCTGGTGGCGATCACGGGCTGGGGATCTCCCGCAGACCGAGCACGCGCGCTGGAGGCGGGGTTCGACGAGCACGTGGTCAAGCCGATCGATGCCAAGATCGTGAGAGCCGTGCTCGAGCGCGCATCCGCCGCACGCGAAACACCGCGGTAGCCGGCGCACGCGGCTTGCAGGTCCGGATGCATGGCCGACAACCAGAATGCTTCGCGCGACCTCGTCGCGATCGGCTGCTCCGCGGGGGGAGTCGAGACGTTGCCGCGCCTGCTCTCGACGCTGCCGCCCGGAATCCCCGCGGCGTTCTGCATCACGATGCACATCGCGCCCACGCATGACTCGCAGCTCGTGAACATCCTGGCCCGCAGGACGCCGCTTCCGGTGCAGTGGGCGGAACAAGGTGACCCGATCGAGCATGGGCGTGTCTACGTGGCACCACCAGACGTGCATTTTCTGATCAACGAGGGACGCGTGCACCTGACCCGGGGCGCACGCGAGAATCACGTGCGACCGTCGATCGACAAGCTGTTCCGCTCGGCGGCCGCGAGCCATGGCAGCCGCGCCGTCGGTGTATTGATGACAGGGACACTCGATGATGGCGTCGCCGGGCTCCGCGCGATCCGCGATGCCGGCGGGTTCGCGATCGTGCAGGCGCCGGACGACGCACCGTTTCCGGAGCTGCCGCTGCGTGCGCTTCAGGTCCTCGAGCCGGATCGCGTGCTGCGCGCCGAGGCGATCGCCCAGGAGCTGATCGAGAGCGCGCTGCTCGCGGTGCAGCCGGCGGTGATCCCCGATGACATCGGCCTCGAGGCAACGCTCGATCGCGACGCCGTCGCATCGGCCGTCTCGATGGATCGCCTTGGCAAGCAGACCACGCTGGCCTGCCCGGCGTGCAGCGGCCCGATGTGGGAGATCGGTGACGCCAAGCTGCGGCGCTACCGCTGCTACCTCGGTCACGTCGAGAGCGCGCGCGCCATGCTGACCGACGGCACGACGCAGATGGAGGCCGCGTTGTGGAGCGCGGTTCGCGCACTCGCCGACCGCGCGACAACGCTCGAGACACTCGCGGCCGACGCGTACCGCCTCGGCCAGAAGCTCAGTGGTGACGCGTACTCGACGCGTGCGACGGAAGCGCGCGAGCAAGCCGAGCTCGCGCGTCAGTTCATCTTCGACGTGGTGCGCTGGCGCTGACCCTGGCGCGGCTCACGCCGAGACCGGCAGGTCGATCACGAACTCGCTGCCGGTGCCCGGCCCGTCGCTGATCGCGCGCACCGTGCCGCCGTGCAGGTCGACGAGGCGACTGACGAGGTTGAGGCCGATGCCGAGCCCACCCTGCGAGCGTCCGAGCGCGTCGCGCGACTGATAGAACACCTCGAAGATGTGCTCGAGCTTGCCCGCCGGGATCCCGATCCCGTTGTCGCGGACGTGGACCTCGACGCGGCCGAGCTCGACATCGCTCACGATCGCGAGGTCGATCTCGCCGCCATCCGGCGTGTACTTCGCGGCGTTCGTCAACAGATTGGTCAGGATCTGGACGAGTCGGGTCTCGTCGCCGATCACGTGGGCGGGGCCCGCGGGCGCGTGCACGCGCAGGTGATGCCCGTGCTGGGTGACGAGCGGGTGCGTGGACTCGATCGCCTGCTCGGCGACGCGCACCATGTCGACCCGCGCGCGACGGATCTCGATCTTGCCCTGTGTGATGCGCGACAGATCGAGCAGCTCGTCGACGAGCTGCGACAGCTGGTGCACCTGTCGCTCCATGATCGCGCGCGCCTCCGCCTGCTGCGCGGGATCGTCAGGGGCGAGCTTCGCGACGTCGAGCGCGACCATGAGCGGCGTCAGCGGATTGCGTAGCTCGTGGGATAGCGTCGCCAGGAACTCGTCCTTCTTGCGATCGGTCTCGATCAACGACGCCTGCGCGAGCTTGCTCGGCATGATGTCGAAGCCGACGGCGATCACTCCGAGCTGGGTCGGCTCGATCCGGACATCGTGGGTCCTCGCCTGGCCGCCGATCGACAGCTCGAGCTCCTCGCGCACGCCGGTGTGGGTCCGCGCGACCTGGTCGCCGAGCGCGAGCAGCCGCGCGCCGCTCTCGGGCGTGAACAGCGCCAGCGCATCCGCCGACGAGGTGAGCTCGGCACCGTACGCATAGCCCCATGCGACCTGACCGTCGGTGAGCCCCAGCATCACGACCGGCGCCGCGCGCATTGC
>DAIRFU010000298.1:0-3380 GCA_036794935.1 Kofleriaceae bacterium
TGCGCGCGAAGCTCACCGGCTCGAACACGGCGATGGGTCGCTTCATGGGCCAGCTGTTCGGCGAAAAGCGCGAACCCTGGGCCCAGGGCGGCCGCGCCTCCGACCGCACGCAGGTCACCGAGGCCGACATCGAGAACGACAAGACGCTGCTCGTCGAGGGCCACCCGCCGCCGAACATCCATCGTGCGCCCACCGCACCTGGCGTCGGCCGGGCATCGAGCCCGGCGCCATCCAGCCGGTTACCCGCGTTCGCGCTGCCGGCCGGGCCCGAGACCGACCCCGGATCGCGCCCGCTCGTCGATGGCACGCTGGGCCGGCCGCTCGGGCAACCGTCCCTCGTCGCGCCTCCCGACGACGGCGCCACGCGCCTGCCGACCGGGTACCCGACCGCCGAGCTCCACGTGATCTCGCACCGCGCGTGGATCGGGTTCGCGCTCCTGATGCTGGTCGGCCTCTGCACGGGCATGCTGATCGCGTTGCAAGGATCCTGAGCCGGCCCCAGAACGCGCTCCCGCGAGCTCGTCCTTGGGGGCTCCCGCGATCCCGTGGCATGGTGCCTGCCATGGCGACCGCGACCCAGAGCACGAGCGAGCAGCTGTCCAGCTACAACCCTTCGACCGGTGACGTGATCGGCAGCGTACCGATCATGTCCGCGGCGGATGTCGACGCGGTCGTCGCGCGTGCCCGCGCGGCGGCGACCGTGTGGTCGACCCGATCGTTTCGCGCGCGCGAGGAGGAGCTCGTCGCGTTTCGCAAGGCGCTCGCCGAGTCGGCCGACGACCTCGCGCAGCTGCTGCATCGCGAGAACGGCAAGCCCGAGCTCGAGGCGTACGTCGAGGTGATGATGGCGCTCGGTCACGTGCAGCACGCCGCCGCGCGCGCCGAGAAGGCGATGGAGCCGCGCAAGGTGTCGACCGGCATGCTCGCGAACTTCCGCGCGACGATCAGCTACCAGCCGCTCGGTGTCGTCGGCGTGATCGGGCCGTGGAACTACCCGCTCAACACGCCGATGGGCTCGATCGCCTACGCGCTCGCCGCCGGCAACGCGGTCGTGTGGAAGCCGAGCGAGCTGACCCCGCTGATCGCACGCGAGGTCGAGAAGATCGCGCGCCGCACGTTCGCGCTGCCCGATCTGCTCCAGGTCGTCACCGGGGCCGGCTCGACCGGCGCGGCGCTCGCGAAGGCGGCCGTCGACAAGATCGCGTTCACCGGCTCGGCGGCGACCGGCAAGCGCGTGATGATGGCGGCGGCCGAGCGGCTGACGCCGGTGGTGCTCGAGCTCGGCGGCAAGGATCCGATGATCGTCGATGCCGATGCGGACATCGAGAAGGCGGCCGAGGCGTGCGTGTACGGCGGCCTGACCAACTGCGGCCAGGCCTGCGTGTCGGTCGAGCGCGTCTACGTCGCCGACGCGATCCACGACAAGTTCGTCGAGGAGGTCGTGCGCCAGGTCCGCGACCTGCGTATCGGCGGCGACGACGGCCACCTCGGCGCGATGACGAGCCCGTCGCAGGTCTCGATCGTCAAGGATCACCTCGAGGATGCGATCGCCAAGGGAGCGAAGGTGCTCACCGGCGGCCCCGACGCGATCGCCGGCAGCTACATCCAGCCCACCGTGCTGACGAACGTCGACCACACCATGAAGGTGATGACCGAGGAGACGTTCGGGCCGGTCATCCCGATCGCGAAGGTGAGCTCGGTCGACGAGGCGGTGCAGCTCGCGAATGACTCGCGCTATGGCCTCGGCTCGTCGGTGTTCGCCGGCAAGGCCGCCCGCTCGATCGCGAGCAAGCTGCGCGCCGGCATGACCTCGGTCAACTCGGTGATGGCGTTCGCGGGCATCCCGACGCTGCCGTTCGGCGGTGTGGGGGAGTCCGGCTTCGGCCGCATCCACGGCGACGAAGGCATCCGCGAGTTCACCCGGATCAAGTCGACCGCCGAGCAGGTGATGTCGATCCCGCTCAACATGATGACGTTCCGCCAGCCCAAGGACATGACGAAGCGGCTGCGCGGCATGATCAAGCAGCTCTACGGCGGTGGTGTCGTCGCGAAGGCCGGCGATCTTATTCGCAAGCTGCGCTGAGGCCATCGCGCTACGCTATCTCCATGGGCCCGTACCGAGACCCGCAGCATCCGTGCCCGGCGTGTGGTCGGCCTCTGCGCGCGTTCTTGACCCGGCTCGTCTGCGACGCGTGCAATGGCATGTTCCTCTCGCTCGAGGATCTGGCTGCCGCGATCCACGACATGACGAGTGTCGTGCCGGCGTTCCACTACAAGGACGAGCAGCCCGGCAGACGATCGTGCCCGCGCTGCGCGGCGAAGCTGACGACGTTCAAGCTGCGCCTCACGATCGAGAACGAGACGTTCGCGCCCAGGCCGCAGCTCGATCGCTGCGCGACGCACGGCATCTGGTTCGATAACGAAGAGCTCGCGAAGGTGTTCGAGAAGGTCGCGAGCAAGGGCTTCGGCGGCGGTGTCGGACGCAAGACCGGCGACGCATCGAGAGGCTCGCCCGCGAACCCGGGCCGCTGGAGCGCGATGTTCGAGAAGTTCGGCGGCCACGGTGGCTTCTGAGGCGGCCGTAGCGCGCGCTCAGGGGTCGAACCGGTAGCCCGAGCCGCGCACCGTGATGAAGTGGTGCGGCTCCTCGGGATCGGCCTCGAAGCGTTTGCGCAGCTGGCCGACGAAGTTGTCGACGGTGCGCACCGAGCTGGCCGATTGGCCCCAGACCTCGCTGAACAGCTGGCCGCGGCTGAACACCTGGTTCGGGTGCAGCACGAAGAAGACGAGCAGCTCGAACTCGAGGTGCGTGAGCTTGAGCTCGCCGCCGGCGCGGGTGACGAGGCGCTGCGCGAGATCGATCACGACGTCGTCGAACTGCAATTGCTCGCCGTGCTGCGCTTCGTCCGGTGTGGTGGGGACGACCACGTGCTGGGTGCGGCGCAGCACCGCGTCGATGCGCGCGAGCAGCTCGGCGAGCGCGAACGGCTTGGTGACGTAGTCGTCGGCGCCGAGCCGGAGCGCCGCGACCTTGTCGTACTCGCCGTCGCGCGCGGACAGCACGATCACGGGCACGAGGTTGTCGGTCGCGCGCAGCAGGGACAGCACCTCGAGCCCGTTCCGCTTGGGCAGGTTGATGTCGAGCAGGATGAGCGCGAAGTCCTCGTTCGTCGCCTGGCGGATCGCGTCGTCGCCGTCGCGCGCGATGCTCGTGGTCCGGCCCGCGAGCTTGAGGTTGAGCGCGAGGCCGGTCGCGATCGCGTCGTCGTCCTCGACGACCAGGATCCGGTCGTTCACGACGTCACCTTCTCGGCGAGCCGAGCGGTCTGCTCGTCGGGATCGCGGGCATCCTCATCGAGGTCTCGCACCCGGGCATCAGC
>DAIRFU010000298.1:3390-8586 GCA_036794935.1 Kofleriaceae bacterium
GCGGGCGCGGCGCAGGCGCATGCGGAACTCGGTCTCGCCGGGGCGAGACTCGAGATCGAGCTTGCCACGCTGGCCACGGACGATCGTGCGGACGAACGCGAGCCCGAGGCCGAGCCCGCTCGCGCCGGTCTTGTCGGCGGCGCGCCCGCGCTTGAACTGCTCGTAGATCGCCTGCTGCTCCTCGCGCTCGATGCCCGGGCCGTTGTCGCGCACGAGCAGGTGGACGTAGCGGCCGACGGCCTGCGACTGGATCACGATCCGCTTGTGCTCTCCCGTGTACTTCCACGCGTTCGTCAGCAGGTTCAGGATCGCGCGAATCAGCGTGGGACGATCGCCGATCACGGCGAGCCCGGGCTCGAGATCGATCTCGATCGGAGTCGGCTTCTCGAGCGTGACGGCATCGAAGGCCGCGACCGCCTCCTCGACGAGGTCCTTGATGTCGACGCGCTCGCGCGCGTAGACGTGGGCGCCCGACTCCATGCGGGACAGCTCGAGCACGCGGCCGACGAGCAGCTCGAGGCGCGTGGTCTCGCGCGCGAGCAGCGTGAGCACCTGCTCGCGATCATCGGGCGCGAGCCGGCCGTCGCGCAGCGACTCGAGGAGGAGCCGGATCGAGGTGACCGGCGTGCGCAGCTCGTGCGAGACGGCCGATACGAAATCGTTCTGCACGCGCACGAGTGACGCCCCCTTGCCGAGGTACACCGAACCGAGGATGTAGCCGATGATGCCGCTCGTACAGAACGTCAGCACGAGCACGCCGGTCACGATGCTGTGGGTCGAGCCGCTGCCGGCGACGAGCAGCACGATGCCGATCACGGACATCGCGACCGTGGGCAGCAGCGCGACGAGCATCAGGATCAGCTGAGCGCGCCGGAGCTGCAGGTTCGCGGGCGGAAACCGCACGACGCGACTCGGCCACGTCGGCGAGCGCCGGCGATTCATCGGCCACGATGTGGTTCGGTACCCCATGGAGGTCCCAGACCAGGCCAGCGGCGGCGAGCGCGCGCAGCACGTAGTACGTGCCGTCGATCTCCCACCAGCGGAAGCCCTGGCGCGCCGCCACCTGGTAGTGATGGTGGTTGTTGTGCCAGCCCTCGCCCATGGTGATGAGTGCGAGCACGAGGTTGTTGCGCGAGTCGTCGTCGGTGGCGTAGCGGCGGCCGCCCCACAGGTGCGAGAGCGAGTTGATCGTGAACGTGCCGTGCCAGCACAGCACCTGGGGCACCGCGAACGCCCACACCAGGCCGAAGAAGCCGCCGAGTACGAACGCGATCACGCCCATCGCGATCGGCGGCAGCATCCAGTAGCGATCGAGCCAGCGCAGCTCGGGATACCTCGAGAAGTCCTTGATGCGCGAATCGTCCGTGCCCTCGAGATCGCGGGCGAGGATCCAGCCCATGTGCGCCCACCAGAAGCCCGACTGCTTCACCGAGTGAAGGTCACCCGGCATGTCGGAGAGCTTGTGATGCACGCGGTGGTGTGCCGCCCACCACAGCACGCCCTTCTGCGCGGTCGTCGTCGCGCCGAGCGCGAGCACGAACTGGAACCAGCGCGAGGTCTTGTAGCTGCGGTGCGAGAAGTAGCGGTGGTATCCCCCGGTGACGAAGAACATCCGCGGCACGTAGAGCGCGGCGGTCAGCGCGAGGCCGAGCCACGACAGCCCGGTGAGCGCGATGCCGACGATCGCGAGCACGTGCACTCCCCAGAAGGGCAGGGTGAGCGCGTTGAAGTAGACGTGGCGCCAACCCTTCGCCTGAGCCAGCTCGATCCCGCGGGCCGGAGTAAATCCGTCCCGCTCCATGTTCGGGGGAGTCACGGACATCGCTTATCGCAGGATAGAAAACGCGGTCTCGCTCGACGGTCACGATTCCGTCAGGAGTAGATTGCACCGCATGCAATACCGCAACCTTGGCGCCGCAGGCGCGAAGGTGTCGAGCCTCTGTCTCGGCGCCATGACGTTCGGCGAAGCCAACGAGAAGTCCTTCATGCACAAGGCCGGGATGGACGAGGCGACCGCGCACGCCGTGCTCGATCGGGCGACCGCCGCCGGGATCAACTTCATCGACACCGCCGACGTCTACGGCCAGGACGGCCTGTCCGAGCGCGTGCTCGGCAACTGGCTGAGCAGCCGCGGCACGCGCGACAAGATCGTGCTCGCGACGAAGTTCCGGTTCTCGATGGGCGAGGGGCCGAACCGGAGCGGCGCGTCGCGCTACCGGATCGTCAAGTGCTGCGAGGAGTCCCTGCGCCGGCTCAAGACCGATCGCATCGACCTCTACCAGATCCACATGCAGGACATCACGGTGTCGGAGGAGGAGACGCTGCGCGCCCTCGACGACCTGGTGAGCGCCGGCAAGGTGCTCTACACCGGGTGCTCGAACTACGCCGCCTACCGCCTCGTCGACAGCCTGTGGCTGGCACGCACGCAGCACCGGGCGATGTTCGTCACCCTGCAGGCGCAGTACAGCTTGATCACGCGCGACCTCGAGCGCGAGCACGTCCCGCTCTGCCGCCAGCACGGACTCGGCATCCTGCCGTGGTCACCGCTCGCCGCCGGGTTTCTGACCGGCAAGTTCGAGCGCGGCAAGCCCCCGGCGGCCGGCGCGCGGCTCGGCGCGAAACCGGAGCGCTTCGCGCGCTACGACACCGAGCGCAACTGGAAGATCATCGACGCGGTGCGCGCGGTCGCGAGCGAGATCGGCTCGACGCCGGCCGCGGTCAGCATCGCGTGGCTGCTCGCGAAGCCGCAGGTCACCTCGGTGATCTTCGGCGCGCGCTCGGTCGAGCAGCTCGACGCGAACCTCGCCGCCGCCGAGCTCGTGCTCTCGGCCGCACACATCGAGGCGCTCGACCAGGCGTCGGCGTTCGAGCTCGGCTACCCGTACGAGTTCATCAAGGCGACGCAGGCGACCTGGTAGGCGCGCGGACGAGGCTCGTCGCCAGGCCGAACGCCGCGAGCACCCAGGCCGCGAGCGCGACGTACAGGAACGGGTGTGCGATCGAGATCAGGAATTGCGCCTCGACCGCATGCGCCAGCCGCGCGGTGCACACGGTGTACATGCCGAGCGGGAACACCGCGCCCCAGTACAGCGGGTCGTAGCGCAGCGGGAACTTGCGGACGAGGTGCCGCCACACGCCGAGGATGAGCAGCATCGGGATCCACCACGTCGCGGTCGCCCACCACATCAGCGTGAAGCCGCGCACGAACGGCAGGATCTGCTGGACCAGCGGTGACTCGGGCGCGGCCGCGATCAGCATGGTGCCGGCGAGCGTCGAGATCGCCGCGGCGCCCATGTTGATCCAGTACGGTGGCGCGAGATCCGACGGATTCATCGTGACGAACGTGTAGCGATAGAAGATGAGCGAGATGATCCACAGGTAGAGCATTCCGCCGCCGAGCCACATCGCGAGCGAGAACGTCACGACCTCGGGTGCGCTGGCGCCGACGTGCGGAGCGAGCTGGGCGCCGAGCACGCTCACCGACTGCGCGGCGACGACGCTGATCAGCCAGCCGCCGTTGATGCCGTCGGCGAGCGGCGGCTTCTCCGCCTTGACCGTCAACAGCGCGAACACGAGATAGATCAGGATCGCCCACAGCACGATGCCGGCGATCCACAGCACGAGCGCGGCGGTCACGCTACCGCCGACGATCAGACACTGCGAACCGAGCACGCATGTCGCGGCGACGGTCGTGAAGAAGCCGACCGCGCGCCCGTGATCGGAGAGGTCCGCGCGCACGCGCTCGGGATAGCGGAGCACGCGCGCGATCGTGAGGATCCACAGCAGCGGGTAGAACGCGAGGTTCAACACCAGCAGCGCGACCCCGACCAGGGGCAGGCCGAGGATCTCGCCGGCGAGCGAGATGATGCCGGTCGCCATGACGAGCGCGAAGTACGCCGGGTGCATGCCGGCGAGGCCTGTGGGCGCCGGCGCCGGCTCGGTCATCGCCGGAACAGGTACCGGAGCAGGCCGAGGTTGAGCGCGAGGCACGCGGCGCTCGCGCCGAGCGCGGGCCACACCGGCGCCTCGTCGCCACCGAGGTAGGCGTTCAGCGTCGCCGTGAGCAGCCACAGCTGGAGCACGACGAGCAGCAGGATGAAGCACAGCATCCCGGTGACCACGGTGGTGCGCTGGGAGCGCGTGAGCTGGCGCTGTGGCTCGTGGCTCATACCGTGCGCTCCGTGACGCCGACCGCGAAGATGTCATCGCCGACGACCTCGAGCTCGATCGCGGGCAGCGGGCGCGGCGGCGGGCCCGCGATGTTACGGCCCGTCGCGAGATCGAAGAAGCCCTCGTGACACGGGCAGTACAGCACGCCATCGTCGAGCTTCGGCACGACCGCGCACGACAGGTGCGTGCACTTCTGGCTGTACGCGAGCAGCTCGCCTTCGCGGGTGCGGATCAACAGGCACGCATCGTGCGGCTCGGGATACGCGAACATCGCGGTGCTGCCCGGCGGCAGGGCCGAGAGCGAGCCGATCTTGATGCGCGGCGGCGCGGCGCGGCGGTCGCGGACGAGGCTGCGCGCCGCGATCCACGCCTGGCCGCATACGAACGCACCACTCGTCAGCACGAGGAACTTCGCGAAGTCGCGGCGCGCGACGAAGGTGTCCTCGGGCCAGTCGATCGCGAAGTCTTGCCGCCAGCGCGGCTGTTCCTGCATCGGCCGGCGATCGGGAGCCACCGTGAAGAGCTCGGGATCGCGCGGCCGCGCGTACGCGTTCTCCGGTGCGGTGCCGGTGAGGCCCTCACGCGCGGGCGACTCGATGCGCGGATCGGGGGTGGGGTCTTGCTCGGACCGCCTGTGTGGGTCGTCGGCCATGGTCATACCTCGATGTCGGCGAACGGATCCTCGGAATCGATGACGGGCAGCCGCATGCCGCGGTTATGCGGACGCTCTTCCATCGCGGCGGTGACGTCGACGTGCGATGGGACGGCACGCCGCGGCACCATCACGCTGACGCGCGTCGTGATCGTCTGCTCGCCGAACCGGAACCGGTTCGTCGGCGTCGACTGCGGCCTGAGCGCGCGTACCTGCTCGCGGGTGCCGAAGAACAGGGCCTGGCTCGGGCACACGGTCGCGCACATCGGTCGCTTGCCGATCGACGTGCGGTCGTAGCACATGTCGCACTTCATCATGATCGCGCGATCGATGTAGAGCTCGGGCACGCCGAAGGGGCACGCGACGACGCAGTT
>DAIRFU010000299.1:0-8578 GCA_036794935.1 Kofleriaceae bacterium
CGAGCCCGCGCCGGGCGACCTGCGTTACGCGGATCTCGGGGTCGGAGACAGCGTATGGGTGCCGATCGTCGAGAAGGCGTTCGCGTTCTTCCGCAACAACGCCGGCACGTACGCGTCCATCGATGGAGGCAACAACGGGAACGGGGGGCGGCCGATCATGGGTGCGGAGACCGAGTCGTATGAGATTCCCGCGCTATTCGACGCGAACGACGTGCTCGCGTGGATCGCGCTGGGCCGCCCCAGCGGCGGCGTCGCCACCTACATCAACGGCACGGTGCCGATGCTCCTGAACTAGATCAACGACCGTCTCGACGAGGGCCGGCCGGTCTACACCGGGTACTGGCCGGGTGCGACCGACGCGACGACACTCGATACGAACAACTTTCGCCGCGGCAAGCACATCATCATGATCGATCGCGTGCTGTTCGACATGAATGGCAACCCGATCGGCCTCGTGATCCGCGACCAGGTGGGCCCGACGCCCCACGTGTACTACGACTTCGCGCACATCTATCACCTGTTCGGCCGCGCGCGCACGTACGACATGCCGTGACGGCCGAGGCTCGTCACGAGCTGCGCTGATGCGGCGAGCGGTCGGCGCGGTTACCGATCGCCCAGATGCATTGCCAGCACCACGCGCGGAAGTCGTGCGCGGTCTTGACCTGCTCGAGGTTGCGCAGCAGCACCTTGCTCGCCTGTTCGGGCGCGCACGAGGCGATCTGGAGCTTCGCGAGCTCGAGGGTGGTGCGGCCGATGGGCAGCCCGGGCGGATCGTCGGTGTTGGGGAACGCGAGCAGGCGCTGGGCGAGGACCTGAGTCTCGTCGTTGGTGAGCGGGCCCATGTCGCGCGCCTTCGCCTCGGCCTCGCGGCACGCGAGCGGCGTGAACAGCATGCGCGCCGACGGCTCGACGAGCTCGCTGCGCGGCCATACGCTCGTCTTGGGGGGATCGCCGGTGAGCCAGCTCTGCGACGACATGATCGCGGTACGCAGGTTCGCCCACTCGACGGGCGACAGCTCGCCGGCGCGAAAGCGCGCGGTCTGGTACAGGCACCAGACGGTGCCGTCGGCCGCGCACGCGGTGGTGACGACGAGGTGCTCCATGATGCCGTCGCCGGCCGTATAGATCGTGGTCGCCGCCGCCTGCGCGCCGCGCGCGAGGAGGGCGGTGACGGGCGCGACACTGGGCGCGCCGCCCGTGCGCTCGCTGGCGTAGCCGAGGGCGTGGGTGGTGACGCGCGCGTCCGGCGGCATCTCGCCCGGATCGCGCTCGGCGCGAAACCCGAGCTCGAGCGGTACGTCGGTGAGGGCGACGAGGACGTCGTACGTGGGCGAGTCCGTGGTCGGCGGACGCGCCCGCGGGTGGCCGGGGATCGAGACCGCGAAGCCACTCTGCTCGTGGATCAAGATCCGGGTCTCTTGCTCGTCGTCGCCGAGCAGCTCGAAGCCACCAACCGAGCCGGTCACCGGAGCACTGTATCATCTGGTGTCCGCGCGACCTCACACTCGTGCGCACACGTCGCGTCGCGGGCGCTAGGAAATCCTCTGCTAACCTCGCGAAGGAATTGGCCCTTGGCGTTGTACTCGCGACACGGGGTGGGTAGCATCTGGCGCTAGGGCTCGGCGGAGGTTTGCGCCGAGCGGTGGAACGCTAATGGCCGATCTATCCGCTCTTCTAGCCGTTCTCGAGCACGATCCGGATGATGCGCAGGCACTCGATGCGCTGGAGGCCGCGGCCCGCGGCGCACCAGCCGACGTCCGCGCGACCCGGTTCGCGTCGGCCCGCACGCATCTGTCCGGCCGCGGTCGCCCCGACGCGGTCGTCGCGCTGATCGACATCGAGCTCGCGGTCACCGACGACAAGAACCGCAAGGCCGACCTCCTGCTCGAGAAGGGCATGGTGCTCGACGGCGAGCTGCTCGACGTGTCGCTCGCGCATGCGGCGTTCGCGAGCGTGCTCGAGCTGCGCAAGAACGACGGGATGGCGCTGGAGGCGCTGCAGGAGCTGGGCGTCGCCGAGGAGAACTGGAAGAAGTTCGCCGACAAGTTCGTGCAGGAGGCGAGCGCGTCGACGGACCGCAACCTCGCGACGGGCCTGTATGCGTCGGCGGCGGAGCAGTACGTGCGGTTCGCGCCCGACGCGCCCGAGGCGGAGGGGTACCTGCGCAAGGCGCTCGAGATCGAGCCGCGCAACACCAAGGCGGCGTTCCACCTCGCGAGGCTGCTGCGCCGCGCGAACCGGTGGCAAGACCTCGGTGACCTGCTCGACGACCGCGCCGAGCGTTCGCCGTCGACCGAGGACAGGGTCGCCGCGCTGATGATGCTGTCCGAGCTCGCGCGCGGTGCCTTGAACAACCCGGCGCGGGCCGAGCGCGCGATCAAGCGGCTGCTCGCGCTCGATCCGTCGCATCCCCGCGCGCTGCGCCAGGTCACCGACGCCGCGGCAGAGGCAGGCGACTGGCGGAGCGTGGTCGGCGTGTACCAGGCCGCGCTCAAGGCGCGCCGTGACGGTGACGACCTCGGCATGCTGCTGCAGATCGGGATGGTGCTGTGGAAGCACCTCGAGGATCTCGAGCAGGCGGAGGAGTACTTCCGGCGGATCCGCAAGCTCGACGGCGCGCACCCCGCGGCGCTCGACTTCTATCGCGCGTACTACTCGTCCAAGGGCGAGAGCGGCAAGCTGATCTCCCTGCTCAAGCAGGTCGACAAGAGCGGCCCGACCGGGCGCGCGCGCAGCGAGACCGGTGACAAGGCACTCACCATCGAGATCGCCGAGCTCGCCGAGTCGCAGAACAACCCGGAGAAGGCGATCGAGGCCTGGAAGCAGCACCTCCGCCACGATCCCGCGTCGCAGCGGGCGCGCGAGGCACTGGCGCGGCTGTACCGGCGCACCGAGAAGTGGAACGCACTCCTCGATCTGATGAAGGACGAGATCGAGAAGCTGCCCGAGAGCGAGGTCGCCGCGAAGGTGACACGCCTGTTCGAGATCGCCGAGGTGTATCGCGAGCGGCTGCGGCTCGACGTGATGGTGATCAACACCTACAACTCGATCCTCAAGATCGATCCGGACAACCAGCGCGCGACCGACGAGCTCGCCGCGAAGTTCCGGACGCTAGGGCGATGGAACGATCTGATCGCGATCCTGACGCGCAAGGCCGAGGCCGCGGGCGTGCCCGACGCCGATCGCGTCACGCTGCTCCGCGAGGTGGCGGATCTGTGGTCGGAGCGGTTCGGCAACTTCGCGAACGCGATCAAGCCGCTCGAGCGGATCGCCGAGCTCGCACCGAGCGACCGCGAGGCGGTCAACAAGCTCAAGGAGATCTACACGAAGCGCCGCCAGTGGCGGCAGCTGATCGATCTGCTCGGCAAGGAGGCGACGACGCTACCGGCCGACGAGAAGCGGGCGAAGCAGTCGGAGATGGCGCGGCTCGCGGCGGAGCGGCTCGGCGACACGCGGCTCGCGATCGAGATCCACAACGTGATCCTGCAGGACGCGCCGGACGCGCCCGACACGTTGGCCTCGCTCGCGCACCTCTACGATCGCGAGAAGCGCTGGCTCGCGTTCGCCGAGATCCTGCATCGTCAGGTCGCCGCGCTACGCACCGAGGGCAAGAGCCGAGAGGCGATCGTGCTGCTCGAGAAGCTCGGCCAGGTCTACGCCGACCGGCTCGCGGCACCGCAACAGGCGGCGGCGGCGTGGAAGGAGGTGCTCGACTTCGAGCCTCACCACGCGAAGGCGCTGCGCACGCTCCGCGAGCTGTACGCGATGGCCGGCGATTTTCAGGGCCTCGAGACGCTCTACGCCAAGCTCGGTCAGGAGGACGAGCTCGTCGAGGCGCTGCTCGCGATCGCCGATCGCATCGACGCGAAGTCGGCGCGCCTGCCGCTCGTCGAGCGCGCCGCGCAGCTCGCCCAGCAGCGCGCCGAGCAGCGGCTCAAGGATCCGAACGGCAGCGGCGAGAGGTCGTTGCCGTCACGCTCGACCTCGAGCGATCCGCTCGAGAAGGCGCGTCAGGTGTGGGAGCGGGTGCTCGCGGTCGAGCCGCAGCACGTCGGTGCGGCGTCCGCGCTGGTGCCGATCTACGCGAAGCAGGAGAAGTGGGCGCGCATGCTCGCCGTGCTCGAGATCGAGCTCGCCACGATCCATGACGTGCCCGAGCGGCTCGCGAAGATCGATCAGATTCGCGGGCTCTGCGAGCAGAAGCTGTCGTCGAAGAACCTCGCGTTCACCTGGACGGTACGCGCGTTCGATCTCGAGCCGACGAGCGACCGGCTCTA
This sequence comes from Kofleriaceae bacterium, assembly GCA_036794935.1. Taxonomy (GTDB): domain Bacteria; phylum Myxococcota_A; class Polyangia; order Haliangiales; family Haliangiaceae; genus JABFXX01. Next base: position 4,278 of record DAIRFU010000299.1, read on the forward strand.
CGCCGACCTGATGCGACTCGCGAGCGAGCCCGATCAGTGGCGCGAGATCACCGCCGCATTCGAGCGCGCGATCGCGCGCGGCAACCTGCCCGAGCCCAAGCGGCTCGAGCTGTTCCGCAAGCTCGCGAAGATCGCGACGCGCCGGCTCGGGGATCCGGAGAAGGCGCGCGGCTATCACCGCCAGGTCCTCCAGCTCGCGCCCGAGGATCGCGACGCCGAGGCCAGCCTCGAGGATCTCGCGCAACAGGTCGCGGACTGGAACGATCTGCTCGCGTCGTATCGCCGGCGCGCCCAGCGCGAGACCGAGGCCGGCGCAAAAGCCAGCTTGCTCGTCGAGATCGCGACGCTGCAGGAGCAGAAGCTCGTCGATCTCGACGGCGCCGCCGCGACGTATCGCGAGGTGCTCGCGCTGACCCCGACGCACCTCGGCGCGCTGCGTGCGGTCGCGCGCATCGACGAGGCGCGCGGCGACTGGGAGTCGGTCGCCGAGGTCCTCGCCGAGGAGCTCAAGCAGACTGCCAAGGGGCAGGCGCGCTTCGATCTGCTGATGCGCGTCGGCCACATCGAGGAGGTGAACCTCGACGCACCGGCGAACGCGCTCGACTACTACCGCCAGGCACTCGACGTGCGGACGACGGGTGGCGGCGTCCGACCGCAGGCGATCGAGGCGGTCACGCGCATCGTGCTCGACGACGAGGCGGCAGCCGCCGTCGATCCCAAGGAGCGCATCGCCGCCGCGCGCCAGATCCTGAGCCAGCTCGAGCAGAACGCCGCGCAGCACGCGCACGCACTCGAGGTGATTCGCACCGGCGACGAGACCAGCGCGCAGGAGAAGACCGAGATCGACCGCACGCTGATGCGGCTCTATCACATCGACCTCGGCGACCCGGCGGCGGCCTGGCAGGCGGGCCTCCGCGTGCTGCGCGGCGATCCCGCCGACGTCGAGGTGCGCTCGTCGCTCGCCGTGCTCGCGGGGCAGCTCGGCCGCGACGGCGAGTGGGCGCGCGAGCTCGCCGGTGCGCTGACCACGCTCAAGGCCAAGGGTGGCTCGTCGGCGGAGATCCGCACCATCGCGACCGAGCTGGCGAAGCTCGCCGGCGACCGGCTCGGCGATCGCCCGACGGCCGAGCGAGCGTGGGTGACCGTGCTCGAGGTCGAGCCCGACGCGGCGGATGCGTTCGAGGCTCTGTGTGCGGCGTTCCGGCTCGAGGAGCGCTGGCAGGACCTGCGCGCGGCCCTCGAGCGGCGTGCCGAGGTCACCGTCGATCAGGACGTGCGGCTCGCGACGCTGCTGCAGCTCGCAGAGCTCGAGGAGGACACGCTCGGCGACGCGATCCGCGCCGGTGCCGCGTATCGCCGCGTGCTCGAGATCGATGCCGGCAGCGCGCGCGCGTACCAGGCGCTCGATCGGCTCTACTCGACGACGCAGAAGTGGACCGAGCTCGAGGAGCTGCTCGCGCAGCAGATCGAATACGTCGATCACGGACCGCAGGACACCTCCGGGGTCGTGCAGGCGGACGGTGCGGATGGGGGCGCGATCGAGCTGCAGTACCGGCGCGCCGCGCTGTTCGCGCACGAGCTGGGCGATCCGGCGCGGGCGGTCGATCTGCTCGAGGACGTGCTCGGCCGCTCGCGCGACCACGCGAAGGCACGCGAGCTGCTCGAGGAGCTCATCACCGCCCCCGCCGCAAGCAGCGGGGGGGCAGATCCCGCCACGCAGCTCGTGATGCTGCGCATCGTGCGCCTGCTCGAGCCGCTCTACGAACAGGATCGGCTGTGGGCCGATCTCGTCGGTCTGTTACGCGCGCAGCGCCCGCTCGTCACCGGCACCGAGGCGGTCGAGCTGCTGTCCCGGATCGCGACGATCGAGGAGGCCGAGCTCGGCGGCGCGTCGAGCGCGTTCGAATGCTGGGTCGAGGTGCTCGGGCTCGAGCCCGCGCACGAGAGGGCGCGCGTCGAGATCGCGCGGCTCGCGCAGTGGCTCGGCAAGTGGCCGCAGGCGACGGCGGCGCTCGAGGCGGCGGTCGCCGCGACGCCCGACACCGATCCGGGAACCCGCGCCGCGCTGCTCGGCGAGCTCGCGACGTACTACGACACTCAGGTCGGCGACACCGAGCGCGCGATCGCGGCGTACAAGCGGCTGCTCGAGGCAGATCCGTCGAGCCCGGTCACGATCCGCCGCGCCGGCGGCGCGCTCGCCCGGCTCTACGAGGAGAGCGCCAGCTGGCCCGAGCTGCGTGCGATCACCCGCCAGCAGGCCGAGTGGGCCGAGGATCCAGACGAGCGGCGGGCGTTGCTCGCCCGCGTCGCCCAGCTCGACGAGGACAAGCTCGCGGACCGCGCCGCCGCGATCGCGACCTGGCGCGACGTGCTCTCCGATCAGCCGAACGACGCCAGCGCACTGCACGCGCTCGAGCGGCTCTACCAGGCGAGCGAGCGCTGGGAGGAGCTGATCGAGATCCTGCGCCGCAAGCTCGACATCGCATCGAGCGATCAGGATGCGATCGAGATCCTGGCGCGGGTCGCCGGCATCCACGAGCAGAGGCTCGCCGAACCGGACGAGGCGATTGCCGCGTGGCTCGAGGTCATCGATCGCGACAGCGAGGACGTGCGTGCGCTCGATCAGCTGGCGCGGCTCTATCGCGCGGGCGAGCGCTGGGCCGATCTGCTCGATGTTCACGAGCGCCAGGTGCTGCTGTACGACGGACCGCCGCAGACCGAGCTGCACATCGCGGTCGCGCGGTTGCTCGCCGGCCCGCTCGGCCGTCCGGTCGAGGCGCTCGAGCGCTGGTCACTGATCCTGCAGGGCGACCCGCAGCACCCGACCGCGCTCGAAGCGGTCGAGAAGACGCTCGACGATCTGGATCTTCGCGTGTCCGCGGCCGACATCCTGCGCCCGGTCTACGCCGCGACCGGCCAGGAGGACCGGCTCGCCGAGCTGTCGCTGCTCCAGTCCGAGTGGTCCGACGACGCGGCGACCAAGCTGCGGGCGCTGCTCGAGGTCGCGCAGCTGCGCGAGCACCGGCTCGGCGACAAGGTGGCCGCGTTCGACGTCATGCTGCAGGCCCTGCGCCACGCAGCCACCGAGCCCGAGCTCGCGAACGTCGTCGCCGAGGTCGAGCGCCTCGCCGGCGAGCTCGGCCGCGAAGCCGATCTGATCGACGCGTATCGCGACGTCGCCCCCGACGTCCTCGATGCCGAGATCCAGCGCATGCTCTACCTCGACACCGCCGACCTCGCGCGCGCGGTGCGCCGCGACCACGAGCTGGCGCGCGAGTACTACCAGAAGGTGCTCGACGCGAGCCCCGAGGATCGCCGCTCGCTCGCCGCGCTCGAAGGCATCTACCGCGAGACCGGCGACGAGGCGAAGCTGACCGAGATCCTGCTGCGCCAGGCCGACATCGTCGACGACGTCTACGCGCGGGTCCGCTATTTCGTCGAGGCGGCGGGGCTGTACACCGCACAGAAGCGGCCGGACGACGCGATCATGATCTGGGAGCAGGTGCTCGAGATCGCACCCGATCGCGCCGACGCGATCTACGCGCTCGAGGGCCTCTATGGCCAGCAGGGGCGCTGGCACGACCTCGTGGAGCTCTACGAGAAGCGGCTGGGGTTCGTGACGTCGATCGACGAGGCGGTCGCGCTGCGCGTCCAGCTCGGCGATCTGCACGAGCAGCACCTGCACGACGTCGAGGCCGCGATCGAGAACTACGCCGCCGCGCTGTCCGGTAACCCGCGCCAGATCGCCGCGCTCGCCGCGCTCGAGCGCTACCTGAAGGACCCCGACGCGCGCGTGCAGGCGGCCGAGGTGCTCGAGCCGATCTACGTCGCCCAGCAGCGCTGGCCCGAGCTGATCCGGATGTACAGCGCGAAGCTCGAGAGCTCGAGCGACACCGAGGACCGGCTGCGCATCACCCGGTTCGTCGCGCGGCTCTACGAGGAGCAGCTCGAGGATTTCGAGAGCGCGTGCAAGTGGTACGCGCGGCTGTTCCGCGAGTCGCCGGGCGACGCGAGCGTGCGCGATCAGCTGCACCGGCTCGGCGGCATCGTCGAGAACTGGCCGTTCGTCGCCGAGACGTACCAGGCGTACCTCGACGACGAGACCGGTGATGCCGACGAGGTCCGCGACGTCGCGGTCGCCGTCGGCACGATCTACGACCGCCGGCTCCACGACGTCGATCGCGCGTACACCGCGTACCGGCGCGCGCTGGCCATCGAGCCCGACGACGACGCGCAACCGGCGCCGCGCGACCTGGTGCGCCGGATCGAGGACCTGCTGGCGCCCGTGCAGCGATGGTCCG
>DAIRFU010000300.1:0-8572 GCA_036794935.1 Kofleriaceae bacterium
CGACATGTACTCGGGCGTGCCGAACAGCATGCCCGTCTTCGTCAGCTTCCGGCCGCCCTCGTCGGCCGACACGTCGGTGACCTTCGCGATCCCGAAGTCGAGCAGCTTGACGAAGTCCGGATCGCCGAGAAAGTCGATCAGGTAGATGTTCTCGGGCTTGAGGTCCCGGTGCACGATCCCGCGCGCGTGCGCGGCGGAGAGCGCGGCGCAGATCTGGAGGAAGATCTTCTTCGTGCGTGACCACGGCAGCAGCTGACCGGCGAGCTTCGCGCGCGCGATGGCGTCGTGGAGGTCGTGGCCCTGGAGCAGCTCCATCGCGAAGAACACGTGCCCCTCGGGCGTCGCGCCGAAATCGCTGATGTCGATCACGTTCTCGTGACGGATTCGCGATGCCGCCTTCGCCTCCTGCATGAAGCGATCGACCAGATCCGGTTTGCGCGCGAACTCGCCGTGCAAAACCTTCAGCGCGACCTGCTTCTCGAGGATCGTGTGCATCGCGAGGTACACCGTGCCCATGCCGCCCTCGCCGAGCTTGCGGATCACCTGGTAGCGGCCGGCCACCGTGGCGCCGAGCAGCGGATCCGGGACATCGGGCAGGTACGACGTCTTGGCCTTTGCCGGGTCGGGGGTGCCGACGGTCGGCACGGGCGTCCCGGCTGCGGCCGGCATCGGGCCGCCGGTGGTCCGGGGGGCACGACCCGAAGGTGTCCCGATCTGGGTCTTCTTGTCGTCGGCCACCAGGACGCGATTCTAGCAGCAGCACCACGTCAGTGGTGCGGAGTCTGATCGATCCATTCGGACGCCCGGATCATCGCCGAGCACACGTGCTGGACGTAGTCGATCCGCACGTTGCGGTCGATCGGGCTCCCCGGCATCCCCCCCAGCCCCTCGCCGACCACGTTGAACGCACTCTCCGGCCGGATCTGCTGGCCCAGCGCGTACTGCAGCGCGAGCCGGATCTGGTCGCGGATCGCGGGGTCCCCTCGGCCATGATGGACGCCGAGGAGATAGGCCGAGATCATCGCCTCCGTGCGCGACCCCGCCGGCGTGTTGTACGGCGGCACGAACGGCGTGAAGTTGTAGGCGCCCGCGAGATCGTCCTCATCCGGGTGATCGCCGGGGTGCGGCTGCTGCATGCGCAAGAACGCACCGTAGCCGTCGCAGAACTCGCGGTACTTGTCGCGCTTGGCGGCGGGCCAGATCGCCTCGGCCGCGATGCACGTCCAGTGCTCCTCGCCATACAGAAAGCCGCCCAGGAAGAAGTCGTACCAGTCGACGAGCCAGTCGAGCGCACGCTCCGCCGCGCGCGCGTACTTCTCGTCCCCGGTGACGACGTGCATGCGCGCGAGTGCGAGCGCCGCCTCGCCCGAGTAGTAGAGCAGCTCGGTCTTGTCGTCGTATCGCTTGGTGTGCGGGTCGTAGAGGTGGCGGAACGAGCCGTCGGGCCGCTGCATGTACAGGATCCACGTCGCGAACTTCGTCGCGAGCGGCAAGTAGCGGGTGTCGCCGGTCGCCCGCTGGTACTCGGCGAGCGCGACGACGGTCAGCGCGGTCGAGCCGAGCTGAGCGACCCGCTCGGTCTTGTCGAGCACGCAGTCGAACGGCTGCCCGTCGGGCAGCGTGCCGGCACAGCGCCCCGAGGCGAGCAGCTCCGCGAGGTGCGCGAACGCGCGCTCGATCGGCTCGCGCAGCCACGGCTCCTTCGTGATCCGGTACAGCTCGGCGAGGAAGTACGTCGTGCCGGCGTGGCGCGGCATCGAGTACGCGCCGCCGCGCGGGTTCGTCTTGAAGCCGGTATTGAGATCGTGCTCGTAGATGTAGCGGCCATTCGGTGCCAGGTGCGCGACGAGGTAGCGGCCGCCGGCGAGCGCCGCCTCGCGTAGCGCCTTGCCGGAGAGCTCGGGCGCGGGCGGGATGCCGCGGGTCAGCGGCAGCGGCGCGCGGTCGCGGTGATCCTCGGCCTGCTCGACGAACGTATCGGTGCGAAACCGGAACAGCTCGTCGTGTGGCACCGCTCGGTTCACGCCCGCGCGCTGGCCGACGATCATCGCGATCCGCGCGAGGTCGACGCCCATCGCGAAGTCCGGCAGCGCCGCCGCCGGTCGCTTCGTCGACAGCTGTCGGGTCGCCACCAGCTCGTGCGGCAACACGAGCGCGCGCTTGCCGACATCCGCGCCGATGCCCTCGACACCGGGGTTGACCGCGAGTGCATCACCGATGAACGGCAGCGCGAGCTTGCCGAGCCAGTGGGTGGCGCCGATCGGCGCCCGGCCGACGATGACGTCGACCTGCAGCCGTGCCCGCGCGAGCGCCGGTGCCCCCTGCCCCCGCACCGTCGGGTGAACGCGCAACGACGCAGCGGCGCTGTCGACCGCCGCCGCGAGCGTCGCGCCGTAGCCGTCGACACGCGTCGCGACGCGCCCGTCGAGCCACACGGTCACCGCGACCGGACCCGGCACGCGCGTCACGGTGCACGGCGGCGGAGATTGATCGAGCAGCGCGGCACGCAGCGGGGCGATCACCGCCGCGCGCTCGGCGTCCGTCAGCCGCTCCGGCGGCGTGATCCGGTACGCACCGAACACGATCGCGGTGATCGCGAGGAACACCGCGCTCGGCAGCGTCCACACCAGTACGAGGGCGACCCGGCGGCTCATGCGATCGCGAACGCGCGGCGACCGGCGCGCGTCCTCAGGTACTTGATCTGGAACAGCGGCAACAGCGCGACCAGCTCGACGATCAACGCGACCCCGATCAGCGCCGACATGGCGGCCGCCTTGCCGAACGCGCCGTAGACGCCGGACAAGAACGCGGCCGAGACCAGCACGCGGATGATGAGCAGCACGGTGATCGCGACGAGCAGCGACGCCGACACGACGGCGGCCCACCAGCCGATCCGCCGGGCGCTCGCGCCGCGCGCGAACACGGTCGCCATGCCGAGCGCGATCACCTGCATGAGCACCGGCAGCGCCCACAGGTGCACGGTCGCGCTCATCAGCCGGTTCGGGATCACGTACGTGAGCACGTACGCGTAGAGCACGACGAACAGCTCGTTCAGCCCGAGATAGATGTACGGGCGCACGTCGCGCGCGGGCGGCGGCGCCGTGGCCTCGGCAGGCGCGCGCGTGGGTTTGAACGCTGGCTTCTTTTTCTTGCGACCGGCCGCCATGGCCCGCGAGGATAAGCCAGATCTCAGAAGCAGGTCGGCCGGCTGACCGTGCTTGCCGGGGCCGGCGACGGCAGGATCTGCCGCAGGTAGGTGTACTCGTCGTCACAGAACACCGCGGGCGCCTGGCCCATCAGCTCGGCGCGCTCCATGAACGGCCGATCGCCGCCGGAGTCCATCAGGCGGGCTGGCCCGTCGCCGATGTTGTGAAAGCCCTCGGCGTACGGGTTCGCGAGCCCCAGCGAGTGCCCGATCTCGTGGCCGAGCGTGCCGCCGACGAGGTTCCCGAGCACGAAGATCGCGCACTGGATCTGGCCGGTGCGGTCGGTCGCCGGGCACGCCCCGCCGTCGGTCAACGCGTCGACGCCACCGGCGAGGTCCCCGGCGGTCACCGGGGTGCCGTCCTGGTCGCCGCGGAACGGATCGAAGACCTCGTCGAAGACCGGATCGGCGCCCGGCACCGCCTTGGCGAGCGAGCCCGGGTGCTTCGAGAAGCCCATCAAGGAGCGCAGGAACACGCCGCCGTAGCCGGGATAGCCGTCCTGCTGCGTGGTCGCGTTGACGCCTCCGAGCTTGTCGTAGAGGCGCACGTTACCGTTGTCCTTGCCGGGCGAGTTGTCGTAGCCGAACAGGCCCATGTCGTTGGGGTCGACGCCGGTCAGCGTGACCTCCTCGAACAGCGCGAAGTCGGTGACCGGCTCGGTGCGAAACTCGATGTTGATGCCCTCGTAGATGCGGGCGAGCACCGCGAGGATGCGGTCGCGCACCCGGTTGTCGACGGCGCGCAGGCCGAAGTCGCGCAGCCCCTCGACATACGACGGCGAGAAGTGGAGATAGACGACCTGCTTGACCGGCGCGATGTCGAACGTGACGTTCGTCGACACGCCGCGCACGCTGTCGCCGCCGTAGGTCACGATCGGCGTGATCGTGCCGGTGAACGAGCCGGTCTCGGTGCGCAGGTCGAGCGACGTGCCGAGCTCGTCGTCGGTGTTGAGCACGTAGCGGACGAGCCGGCCCTCGACGTACTCGGGGATCAAGTACATCGTGATCGGGAACGGGTTCATCCCGGTCTTGTTGAACGTGCCCGAGAGCTCGAGCTCGGTCCCCGCGCCGGCCTCGCCGCCGACGAAGCCGCCACCGCGCACGAACACGTACTGGCCGAGGCTGGCCGCCTTCGGGTCGGTCGAGAACACCTGCGAGGTGACGAGCGTGTACTCGACGCCGATCGGCTGCGCCATCACCTCCGCACCGGCCGCGTGCTGGTTGTAGACCGTGACCTCACCGGAGAACGTGCCCGGCTTGATGCCGGCGATCTTCGGCGCGAACGGGAACGCGGCGTGCTGGCGCGACAGCTCCTCGCGCGGCAGCATCGCGATGTCCTGCTGGGCCAGCGGCGTGCAGCTGGCCGCGCCGTCGGGTTGAAAGCACCCGGTCACGCGCGCGAACGTCGTGCCCTCGTCGCCGCCGAGCAGGAACCCGTCGCCGTCGACCTCGATCTGGTCGTTGACGAAGATCACCCCGTCGACGATCCCGGTCGGCGTAGGCGTCAGCTTGCGCCGGAACGCGAGCGTCTGACTCAGCGCCTCGGTCGCGTACGTCTCGCCATCGCTCGCCGCGACGACCTCGACCGAGACCTCGCCGGCGAAGTCGATGTCACCGCCGAGGTCATCGATCTTCGTGGCGTCGATCGAGACGGTCATCGTCGAGAAGTCGACGAACTCCGCCGGCCACGAGAGGTCGACATTCTGGCCGCCGGCCTTGCCGACCAGGCGCAGCGTCGCGGCGCCCCACTGCGCATCGACGAACGAGGCGCCCTTGATCACCAGCTTCGTGCCGGGCACGACCGTGTCGGGCGCGACCTTGGCGAGCGCGAGCCCCTCGAGGCCCGGGTCGGGTGCGACCGAGCTGGCGCAGCCGCTGGCGGCGACGACGGCGAACAGCAGCGAGGCCCGCATCACTCCACCGACAGCGAGATGTCGTACGCGTTCGTCGCGCCATCCCACCCGCGCACGACCACGAAGTAGTCACAGCCCGACGTGCAGGTACCGGCCGGGACCGTGTACACGGCGTGCTCGTTCGCGGTCGCGCTCTGGCCGTGTGCGATGGTGCAGCCGGTCGGATCGTCGGGGCTGCACGGCCACAGGTCGGCGAAGTCCTTGAACAGGTGGAGGTCGAGATCGTTCGCGCTGGTCGCCTGCGTGAACGTCAGGTCCATCGTCACGGTCTCGTTCTCGTAGAGGCGGACCTTGTAGCGATCGTCATCGTTCGTGCAGATCTGCTGCGCGGTCGCGCTGAACGTCGGGAACGTCGTGGCGCGCGCCTGCGAGTTCGTGTCGTCGTCCTCGGCGCTATCGTCGACGCACGTCGTGTTGCAGGCCTCGGCGGTCTTGTCGAACAGGAACAGGTAGTCGCTCTTCGCGTGACCGTAGCCGTTGACCTTGACGTAATAGGTCGCCGCCTTGAGGCAGGTGTCGATCGCCTCGTCCGAGGAGTAGCTCGTCGACTTCGTGATCACGGTGCCGTCGGACCGGTAGAGGTGGAGATCGAGGTCACTCGCGCCATCACCGGAGATCTCGAGGTCGACGCGCGAGTCCTCGGTCAGCACGATCTTCATCCAGTCGTCGTCCTGACCGTACGTGTTCGTCGTGCTCGGGCAGCTCGACATGTCGTAGAGATCGGACGCGAAATCGGGGTTCGCCGACGCCGCGCTGCGCGTATCGTTCTCCTCGTACGTGTCGTCGATGCACTGCCCGGTCGGTGCCTGGCACGAGCCGCTCTCGGGCACGCACTGGTACATCTGCGCGCCGTCGACCGAGTAGATCGTCGATGCCGAGCACGTGTAGCCGGTCGGGCAGCCGCCGCCGCAGGCCTGCAGGCAGTACGAGTCGCCCATCGAGCCCATGTAGACGCACTCGTTGCCGGTGCCGCACTGCGCGTCCGCGGTGCACGCCGAGCACAGCCCGGCCGTGGTGCTGCCGCCCGCGGTCACCGTCATCTTGTAGACCGCGGACATCGTCGTGTGATCGCAGGTGCCCATCAGGTCGTCATCGTCGTCGGCGACGAACACGTACCAGATGTCCTGCGTGGTGCCGTCTGGCGAGCTCGCGACCGGGTTCGGCAGCGCGGGCGCCCAGGTGCCGCTCGTGTTGCTGCCGCTGATCTTCGTGGTCGAGAGCTGCGTCATCGTCGACAGGTCGACCTGCGTCGCGCCCGGGTTGGTGAACGAGTAGTAAAACAGCGGCGCGTCCTTGAGGCCCTTGTCGTCCGTGATCGACGCGGTGGGCGTCAGGTCGAGGCGCGTGGTCTGGTTCGAGGCGGTGTGCGCGATCGCCGGTCCGTCGCCCGGGCAGCTCGTGTTGCCGCCCATGCCGCGCAGCACGATCAGGTAGTTCTTGATCGTCTTGGGGTTCTCGCCGTCGTCGGCCGCGAGCACGAGCGTGTAGCGCGTGTCGCCTTCCTGCGCGCGCGTCGGGCACCAGTGCCAGGTCGCGGTCTGGCCGTCCTGCTGGCTCAGCGTCGCGCCCTCGATCTTCGGCTCCTGCTCGGTGATATCGACCTGCGCGGTGTCCTGGTCCTCGACCACGACGTCGAGATCGACGCACTGGGCCTTGCCGAGGTTGATCGTCGTGCCGGTGCCGAGCGGCTGACGGAAGATCGGGGCGGTCGCCTGGCCGATGGCCGACTTGACGTCGATCGTGATCGTCACGGTCGTATCGTTACCGCCGTCGGAGACGATGAAGTCGAACGCGTGCTGGCCGACGTCGGCCGCGAGCGGCGTCCACCGGAACACGCCGGCGCCGCTCGGCGAGACCGTGATCCCGGCGCGGTTGTCGATCTCGGTGAGGTCGGCCGCGCGGAACTTGTAGGTCAGCCGGTCGCCGTCGGCGTCGGTGCCGTTGAGGTCCAGCTTGAGCTCGGTGCCGACCTGGGCGACCTGATCCGAGAGCCCGTCCAGCTCGGGGGCGCTGCCGCCGCTGCAGGCTACTAGAGTAGCCAGGCAGGTCATGCCGGTCATGGTCAGGTGACCGTGTCCGGTGGGTCGCGGGATGGTGAGCTTGGCTAACCTCATGACGTTCCTCCGAGCTGATCCGATGGCTGTCGGATGCCGGCCCCTTCGAGCAACGACCGGGCCATCCTGCAGCGCGCCATCCGGCGCGGACCGTCGCCCCCAACCACGGCCGGATCCCGGCTAAATACGCGTCACCCGGTCAGCGTGCGAGCGCTGCATGGTCCTCGCCGAGCGCGAACGAGATCAGCCCCTGGGCAACTGGATCGGCCAGGAAGCTCGGGACGTCGGTGCCCGCCTGCCCCGCCAGGATCGTCAGGCCCGCCGCGAGCGAGCCCGCGGCGATGAGGCCGGCGCGCAGGCCGGCGACCCGGAGATCCCGGGCGAGGTCGGCGTGCGAGAACGCGTGCGCATCGATCGCGTACGCGTACGGGCGCAGCTCGCCGGCGAGGCCGGTCGGGATGAGCCGCCGCAGTCGCTGCTGCTGGGCCGCGATCGCGCCCTCGTCGAGCCCGCCGGTCGGAAACTCGCCCTGGAACAGGCGGACCAGCGCAACGACCAGCACGCCGAGCTCGTCGGCCGGCATGCGCGCGGCGATCGCGAGGTGACTCTGCACCAGCTTGAGCGCGCTGCCCGCGGCGAACCGGATGCTGCGCGTATCGAGCTGCGCGATCGACTGGCCGAGCACGAGCGACGGCGGGCTGGTGGGCTCGGCGACCATCGCGTACGGCAGCTTGCTCGACACGTACACGTCGATCTCGCCGAAGCCGAACCCGGTCGCGACGTCCTGCGCGTGCGAGGCGACGCTCGAGTCCTTCGCGCGCAGCCGATCGCCGCGGCCGACGCCGTACGCGCGCAGGTCGATGCCGACGTGCTTCGCGAGCCGATCGCCGAGCAGCGTGAACAGCTGGCGGAGCTCGGTCTGCACGGTGCGCGGGAACAGCACGTCGTCGGCTTCGGGCCGGAGCAGCGGCGCGAGGTCCACGTGGGGCGGCTGATCGAGCAGCAGGCGCTCTGGATCGCCGGCGGCCCCGAGCAGCTGCGCGAGCTCGGCGGCCGCGCGCGCGATCGGCTGCGAGCCGTCGACGCCGACCGCCGCCCGCGCCGCCATCGCGCGAGAGATCACGCGGTACGCGATGCCGTCCCGTGGATCGCTCGCCGCGCGCACGCGCATCGTGCCGGCCACCCGGTTCAGGTGGACGCGCACCGACGTCATGTCGCCGGCCTCGCGGTAGAACTTGACCAGCTCCGACAGCGCCTCGTCGCTCGTCGGCGCGCCGTCGAGCGCGAGGTTGAGCGCGCGCTCGGCGCGCTTCGCGTCACCGAAGCCCTGCTTGAAGATGCGCGCGACCCGGTGCAGGTGCTGCGCGCGGCGATCCGGATCCTGCTCGTGCTTGACCAGG
>DAIRFU010000301.1:0-8569 GCA_036794935.1 Kofleriaceae bacterium
CGCGCCGCGCTCGCGGTCCTCGCGCGCGCGCCGCTGCCGGTCGGTTCGCGGGCGGTGCACCCGAGCTGGCTCGAAGCCGCGCTCGCGACGCTGCCCGGGCGTGCGCGCACGGCGGTGTCGGCGCCGAGCACGGATCCCGCCGACGTGTGGCTCGCGCGCTGGGCGACCGCCGACCTGCCGCCGTTCGGCGCTACCGACGAGCTCGAGGCAGCATCTCGCGATCCGCTCGCGTGGCTCACCGGCATCGGTGCCGACCAGCTCGCGTTCGCGCTCGGCGCGCCGGCGCGGGCGATCGCGGCGCTGGCCGGGGCGTGTACGCGGATCGAGCTGCCGCCACGCGTGGGTCAGCTCGGCCCCAAGCGCGCCGCCATCGCGCGGTGCCACGACGTCTCGCTCGACGACGATCTCGCACTGGTTCGCGTCGCGAGTCGAGCGCTCGCGCCACACCTGGCGAGTGACGAGCTCGCGCGTCTGCAGCTGATCGTCCGGCTGCCGCGGCCGGTCGGCATGATGGTCGCGCGCGAGCTCGCGGCCCACGCGGGCGTGGCTCTCGATCAGTGTCCGACGTGGGCGGCGCTCGTCGCGAGGTGATCACGGCGGGCCCGTCGCTTGCAGAACGGCGAGGCATGGCGATGATGCGAAACAAGACGAAAGCAGGGATCGATCGCGTGGCTCGCGGCGGGCGCAAGGCGACCGACGCGGTGGCAGACACGAGCGATCGCAACAAGCGGCCGAGCCGCCGCGCGGCCACCAAGGTCAAGAGCGCGGTCCAGCGCGCGGGAGACAAGATCGAGCAGGCCGGTCGCTCGATGCAGCGCGCCGGCCACGGCGCGAAGCGGCGGGCGAAGACGCGCACGCGCAGCCACAAGGCCTGAGCGTCCATCGCGATCCGAGACGCCAGGCCTGCGTGATAGCCTTGGCCTTCGCATGAAGGCCGGGCGTGTGATCGATGGGGACGAGCATGATGCCCGCACGCTCGCGCAGCAGCTCGTCGCGGACGCGCGGCAGGAGGCGTCGCGCTTGCTCGAGGCGGCGCAGGCCGACGCGGCGAAGCTGCGGAGTGACGTCGAGGCCCTCGCGGCCGGCATCGTCGGCGACGCGCGCGCCGAGGCGGAGCGGATCCTGGCGCGGGCCGCTGCGGCGGCGGCGCACCAGCGCGACGAGGCAGCGCGAGTCGCCGCGATCGCGGCGCACGAGGACGGCGCACCGGCGCGAGCGCGCGCCGACGGGATGCCCGGGGAGGGCGACGCGAGTACAGCGGCCGTCGAGGCGAGAGCGATCGCCGATGCCGTGGCCGGCCGCGTCGACGAGGTCGTCGGGCTCGTCGTGCGCGCGACGCTGCCCGGCGTCTCGCTCGGCGAGCTCGTCCGGATCGATCGCCGCGCCGGCGCGCCGCTGCCGGCCGAGGTGGTCGGCTTTCGTGGCGAGCAGGCGGTGCTGTCGCCGCTCGGCGAGCTCGCGGGTGTCGCCCCGGCGGGCGCGGTGTGGCGCACCGGCGATGCGCTGTCGATCCGTTGCGGCGATGACCTGCTCGGGCGCGTGCTCGACGGTCTCGGCCAGCCGCTCGACGGCGGCGGTGCGCTGATCGGCGAGCGCTGGGCGGTCGATCGCGCCGCACCCGCCGCGCTGTCGCGGCCGCCGATCTCCGCGGCGCAGCCGACCGGCGTGCGTGCGATCGATACGCTGCTCACGCTCGGTCGCGGCCAGCGCGTCGGCCTGTTCGCGGCGGCGGGCGTCGGCAAGTCGACGCTGCTCGGGCAGATCGCGCGCGGTGCGCAGGCGGATGTCGTCGTGCACTGCCAGGTCGGCGAGCGCGGCCGCGAGCTCGGCGAGTTGCTCGAGGGCGAGCTCGCGAGCGCGCGCGGCCGCGTCGTCGCCGTCTGCGCGACGAGTGACGCGCCACCGCTGGTGCGGCTGCGTGCGGTGCACGTCGCGACGGCGATCGCCGAGTGGTTTCGCGACCGCCGTGGTGCATCGGTGCTGCTGCTCGTCGATTCGTTGACCCGCGTCGCGCGCGCGCAGCGCGAGGTCGGGCTGTCGGCCGGCGAGCCGCCGGCGCGTCACGGCTATCCGCCGAGCGTGTTCGCGCTGCTGCCGCGGCTGGTCGAGCGCGCGGGCGCCACGGCTGCCGGCGCGATCACCGCGATCTATACCGTGCTCGTCGCCGGCAACGATCTGGACGAACCGATCGCCGACGAGGTGCGCGGCCTCGTCGACGGTCACATCGTGCTCGATCGCCGGCTCGCGCAGCGCGGCCACTTCCCGCCGATCGACGTCGTCGCGAGCGTGTCACGGCTGATGCCGAGGCTCGTCGACGCGCGCCACGCCGAGGCCGCGGCAGCGCTACGCGAGCGGCTCGCGATCTACGAGGAACACCGCGATCTCATCACGCTCGGCGCGTACCAGAGCGGGCGTGATCGCAAGCTCGACGACGCGGTCGCGGCGTATCCCGCGATCGAGGCCCTCGTGCGTCAGAAACGCGACGACTACGCGGACTGGGACCGGGCGCGTTCCCTGCTCCTGGCGCTTCGCCACTAGCTGGCACTAGCTGACGCCCGGGCTCCCCAGGACCGGGACTTGTTGCCCCGTCAGAGAGGTCGCCGCTGCGGCTCTCGCGCATCATGCCATGTCATGATTGCGAGCGGCCCTACAATAGCCGACGATGCTCCGTTGAGTTGACGCGTACTTCCACGCGAGCTGATCTCTTCTGGATCGTGGCTCACCACTTGCTGACTCGTCTGCCGCCATCCCCATGCAGACGCGCCGCCGAACCTCCAAGATCACCAACCCCATGACGCCCATCGGTCCGGTGCCGTTCGTCGGCAGGCAGAACGAGCTGGCCGAGCTCAAGCAGCACCTGTCGCTGGTGTCGCTCGTCTCGCTGCATGGCGCGCTCGGCTCGGGCAAGACCCGGCTCGTGACCGAGCTCGCGCCGATGCTCGGTGCGCCGTGCACGGTGATCGAGTGTCACCCCGGTGACCGCGCGTCCGCGCTGCGCGCCCGCGCCGAGCGTGCGCTGCGTTGCGTGCCCGGCACGCTGGCGCAGACCCTCGCGCAGCAGTCGCGCGTGCTCGTGATCGACGACATCCAGCACCTGCGGACCGACGAGGCGACGAACCTGCTCGCGCCGCTCGCGCTCGGTCCGACCGCGCTCGGCCGGATCGTCGTGGTCGGCCGCGATCCGCTCGCCGCCGCGGTCGGTGCATCGATCGCAGAGCTCGAGCTGCACGGCCTCGATGTCGATGCCGCGGCCCAGCTGTGGGCGAGCCTCGAGGAGACGTTCGGTGCGGTCGATGCGGTGCGCCGCGAGCCCACGGCGATCCAGGCGGTCGGTTTCGATGCCGCGTTCGGACGCACCCGCGGCGTGCCGCTCGCGCTCCGCCGCGAGTACGCGCGCGCGCGCTTCGGTCAGGACGCGTGGGAGATCCCCGCGCTCGACGAGCCGGCGCGGATCGCGATCGAGGCGCTCGCGGTGCTTCGTCAGCCGGTCGCGCCCGCGGCGGTGTCGGCGCTCGCGCCGGGCGTCGATATCGAGGCCGCGCTGACCAGCCTCGTCGCGCGCCAGCTCGTCGACGCCGTCGGCGACGGCCGCGTCGTGCTCCACGAGGTGGTGCGGGTCGACGTGCTCGCGCAGATGGTGCCCGAGACCCGCAAGCGCCTGTCGGCCGCCGCCGCCGAGCTCGTCGCGAGCACCGCGGCCGTGTCGAAGGGACCTCGGCTCGCGTGGCAGGCGGGCGACGACGGTGCGTTCGGCGCGATGGATCAGATCACGCGCGTGCGCGAGGTCGTGTGGCACTGGCTCGCCGCCGGCGAGCGCGATCGCGCCGCCGATGTGTTGCTCGCGCACCGCGAGCTCGCTGCCCGCTCCGGCGGCGCCGGCGAGTTCGAGGCGCTCCTCGACGCGCTCGGCGATCGGCCGCGCCGGCGGGCGACGACGAACAGCGATGTATCGCAAGCCGAGATGGGGCCGCTCGATCCCGAGCGCGCGCGCCGGCTCGCGAAGCTGCGCATCGAGATCGCGGTGCGCGGCGGCCGCTACACCGAGGCCTTCGAGCGCGCGACCGCCGCGCCGGGCGCGGTGTCGCCGCTGCTCCACGCCGAGCTGACGCTCGCCTCCGGCGATGCCGGGAGCGCGCGGCGTGCGCTGCAAGGGTTGATCGGCTCGCAGGACCCGAGCGAGCGCGCGCGTGCGATCGCGATGCTCGCCGAGCTCGAGCTGCTCGCCGGCAACCCCGATACCGCGGCGGCGCACCTCGGCTCGCTCGGCGACGTGTCCAGCGCCGATCCGCTCGCGCGGGCGCGCGTCCACCTCGCCGCCGGCCGCGTCGACGAGTTCGCCGGCCGGGTCGCCGCGATGCGATCGGCGCTGTCGCGCGCCCACGGCGCGTGCAAGAGCGTGCCCGCGTGTCTCGAGGCCAGCGAGCTGTGCGCGATCGTCGATGCGCGTCGTGCCATCGGCCTCGCGCGCGAGGGTCGGCTCGTCGAGGCGGCGACCGCGCTCGATGCCGCCGATACGGTCGCGCGCGATCTCGATGCGGTCGCGGTCGCCGACGAGGTGCTCGCCGCGCGTGCGCTCGTCGCGCGCCGCCGGGGCGACAGCGGCCAGGCCGCCGCGCTGCTCCACGATCTCGTGCGCGCGCGCCGCGAGCGCGGTGACGAGCTGGGCGCCCTGCGCGCCGAGCTCGACCTCGCCGACCTCGAGATCCTGCGTGGCCAGCCCGCGCTCGCCGCCGAGCTCGCGAGTGCCGCGCTCGCGTCGAGCGTGCGCCGCGAGCTGGGTCACCTCGCCGCCCGCGGTGGCGCGGTGGTCGGTGCGATCGATCTGATGGAGCTGCGCCTCGACGCGGCACTGCCGCGCCTCGAGGAGCTGCACGGCCAGCCGGCCCTCGACGCCTCGAGCGCCGCCCAGGTCGCGGTGCTGCTCGCGACCGCTCGTGCGATGTCCGGCCAGCGCGCCGGTGCCGTCGAGCTTGCCCAGAACGCGGGCGCCGAGTCGCGCGACGAGCTCGACCGTCGACTCGCCGCCGCGGACGTCGCGCTCGCGAGCGGCGATGTCGGCCAGGCGCTCGAGCTCGCGCGCGACACCGCGGTGCTCGCCGAGCGTGCGCACCGCACGATCGAGCTCGCGTCCGCGCTCGTGATCGTCGCCCGCCTCGAGCTCGCGCGCGGCGATCGTGGCAACGCTCGTGCCGCCGCGACACGCGCCGCCCGCGAGGCGGCCGCCGCCGGTCTCGTCCGCGTGCGCATCCACGCGCTGCTCGCCCTGTCCGCGCTCGCGCGCGACGACGACGACGCGGCCTCTGCGGTCGCGTACGCGCGCGACGCCTCCGAGCTTGCGCTCACCGCGGGTCTGCCCGTCGAGCGGCTCGTCGCTCATGCCGCGCTCGACGCGATCTCCGGTCACGAGGCCGTCGCCGACCCGACCGCGCCGAGCGCCGCCACGATGGCTCCGACCGCCATCGAGGGCGCCGCGCGCTTGCTCACCGACCTCGGCCTCACCGCGCAGCGGCCGTACCGCGTGATCGATGCCGAGGGCGTTCCCAGCGACGTCGCCGATGCGAACCCCGAGATCCTGCGGCTGCCCGCCCGCGCGCTCGCCGTCGATGGCGTGCGCGAGGTGATCTGGCGGCATGGCCAGGAGCTCGCGGACCTGCGCCGGCGCTCGCTGCTCAAGCGCCTGCTGTTCCTGTTCGCCTCCGCGCCCGGCAAGGTGTTCTCCAAGGAGGCGATCGTCCAGGCCGTGTGGAATGTCGAGTACCACCCCCTCCGCCACGACGCCGCGCTGTTCACGAACATCATGCGGATCCGCCGCCTGCTCGGCGAGGACGGGTCGGAGATCATCCGGGTCACCGAAGATGGCTATCGTTTCTCCCCGCCGCGTGATTTCCTCTTCGTCATTCCGCGGTGAAGACCAAGCCAAAACGAAAGCCCACGCGTGCGCGGCCCAAGCAGCGGGCCGCGAAGAAGATCGTCAAGCGGCCTGCGAAGCGCAGCCAGCCCGCGAAGCGCAGCCCGCCCGTGAAGCGCAGCCGACCTGCGAAGCGCAGGAGCACGGCCCGCACGCCCCGGTGGGTCGCATTCGTCGAGCAGCACGGCATCGTGCTGGCGTCGGCGAAGGGCCCCATCGCGAGCGTCGCGGAGGCCGTCGCGGGCGAGCCGATCGTCGGCAGCTGGTGGGCGCACCCCAAGGGCAAGGCGATCTTCGCGGCGCTCTGCGAGATCGACGACTCGCCGGACGTCCGCTGCTTCAAGCTCGTCGCCGGCAAGATCACGTACGCGCACCGCACCCTGTGGCCCGCGCTCGTGCGGCTCGGCCGCGACGGCGTGCTCGCTCCCGAGCAGCTGGCGAGCGTGCAGCAGGAGCACCTGCCGACCGGCGAGCATCGCAATCTGCTCACGCCGTTCCCGGACTGGGTCGACGAGCGCACCGACGCGGCGGCAGACAAGCTCACGCTGACCAAGGCCCGCGCGCGGCTCGCGTGGATCGACAGCCGGGCCTGACCGAAGGATCGCGATGCAGGTCAGCGTCTGGGGATCGCAGTAGCCGCCGAGGCGTGCGGCGATCGATCAGACCTGGGCACGACGCACCGACCAGATGAACGCGTCGTACCAGAAGTGCATGAGCGACACGACCATCGTGAGCGCCCACAGCATCGTCAGGTCCGCGTCGAACGCCTGCACGCCGAAGCCATACGCGACCACGCCGCCGAGGTAGAGCCCGAGCGCGAGGCGCCGGCGCGACGGTAGCCGCATGATGCCGGCGATCCGCTTGCCCTCCATCGCCCACACGAGCGCGAGGTACTGCACGGCGTGGAACAGGTTCATGATCAGGAACGCCTGCCCCCACGAGTTGAACGCCCACGTGTAGATCGAGACGAAGCCGGTCGACGCGACGAGCCAGATCTTGAGCCACGGCGGGCGCCAGTGGCCGCGCCGCGCGAGGTGCCAGTACGTCAGCACGTACGCGAGCACGACGATCGTGCCGACGACGAGCACCCCGTACGTCAGGTAGCGAGCATGACCCTCGACCTGCGCCGGGATCGCCGAGAAGAACGTGTCACCCACACTGTCGAAGCTGCTGAACGAGTCGACGTGATCCATCAGGGTGGCGCCCGCGAGGATCGGGCCCGCGTAGAGGACTTGCTGGAGCACGTAGTCGAGGCGGCGGCCGACCTCGGGAGGCGTGCCGTGGTTGCGCTCGTAGATGCGGGCGAACCCGAACGTCTGGGCGCCCGAGTGCCAGACATCCCAGAACGTGGCGACCACCGTGCTCGCCGCGGCGAGCCACGGCGAGATGACGATCCCGGCCCACAGGATCACGGGCACGATGAAGAAGCGGATCGGGTACAGCCTGCGGATCGCCGGGTTGCCGTGGCTGCGGAAGAACACGGCCACGAGGTGCGCGTGGATCATCGTACCGATGAAGAAACCGACGAGCGTGTCGTTCTCGGCGCCGAGCTGCCACACGTCCGTCGTGACGAACGTGCCCGACAGCAGGATGCCCAGGCTGAGCGCCCACATCGGCGCGCCGAGGAAGAACAGCCAATCGAACGCGCGGCTGACGATATAGGGCCCCCGGCTCATTCGTCGCCGTCAATTGTATCCAACGACGCGCTTCGATATCCTCTGGATCGATGCTGCGGAAGCACCTCTCGTTGATCATCGCAGTGTCCCTGATCGCGCTGGTCGCCACGGCTTGCCTGATCCGTACGACGCGACCGCCGCCACGCGGGAGAGCCGTGCACGTCGAGAAGCACGAGAAGCACAAGCACGAGAAGCACAAGCACGAGAAGCACAAGCACTGACGGCTGCGCCGGATCGCGCCTTCCACTCGGTACCATCTCACGTGATCGACTGGCGCTGGATCCGCTTCCGATTGCTCGTGGCGGTCGCCATCGTCGCCGGTCTCGGGCTCGTGATCGAGCTGTGGCACGCGCACTCGCAGACCGAGCTGGTCGACGTGTTGCTACCAACGCTGTCACTCGGCTACGAGGCGAACGTCCCGACCTGGTTTTCGTCGAGCCTGCTGCTCGCCTGCGGCGTTGCTGCCGGTTCGATTGCGGCTGTCACGCCATCCTGGCATCGCCACTGGTGGTCGATCGCCGGGCTCGCGACGTACTTCTCGCTGGACGAAGTCGCCGAGCTGCACGAGCACCTCGGAGGACATCTCGACACGAGCAGCTGGCTGTACTTCGATTGGGTCGTCCCGGCCGCCGCGATCGTGCTCGCGCTCGTGGTGCTGTTCTTGCCGTTCATCCGCGCACTCCATCCGCGCACGCGACGGCGGCTGATCATTGCGGGCGCCCTCTACGTCGGCGGCGCGCTGATCATGGAGCTCCCGCTCGGCTGGTGGACCGACGCGCACGGCAGTGAAGGGCTCGGTTACGCGCTGATCGACTGGATCGAGGAGACGATGGAGATGATCGGCGCGGCACTCGCATTTGTTGCGCTCTTCGCTCACCGGGAGGAGATGCGCCGGAGCACGGCGGGCTGACGCGGCAGGGCGGGGTAGACTCCGCCATGCGGCCCCTGTTGCTGCTTGTGGTCTCGGCGTGCGGTGTGAGCCATC
>DAIRFU010000302.1:0-8558 GCA_036794935.1 Kofleriaceae bacterium
ACGCACAGGCCGGTGTCCATCAACGTCGCCGGCACGTTCGGATCGGCATCGACCGGTGCGTCGGCTGGCGCATCGGGCTGCGCATCGCGCACCGGCGCGTCGTGGCTCGTCGCGGCGTCGGGCCGCTCATTCGAGTCGCCACACGCGCAGAGCATGGCCAGGACTGGCATCCACCGCATGGCTGCCATCCTAACGCGCTCGCCGTACCAGGCGCGACTCAACCCGACGCGGTGTCCGGGGTCTTCGCCGCGGACGAGGTCTTGATCACGGGCTGCGAGATGCGGTTGAACGCTTGCTCGAGCGCCCGCACGACCTTCTCCTTGGTGCCCTGAAGATCGCCGGCCATGTGGCACCCGCCCGCCCCGGGGTGGCCGCCGCCGCCGAGCGTCATGCAGACGCGGCCGACGTCGATTCGCTCGGCGCGAGACCGCATCGAGACGCGGACGCCGCCGCCCTTCGCGGTGGTCAGCAGCACGCCGACCTGCACGCCGTCGACGTTGCGCGCCCAGTTGACCATGCCCTCGATGTCCTCCCACGACGCGCGCGCGCCCTCGACCATGTCGGTCGTCACGCTCAGCACGCCGACGCGGCCGGCGCACTGCAGCTCGAGCGTCGAGAGCACCGCACCGAGCAGCCGCACCTTGCCCGGGCTCGGCCGCTCCTCGAGGCTCGTCGCGATCGTCGAGGGCACGACGCCCGCGCGGATCAGCTCCGAACCGACGTACAGCGCCTCGGCATTCGTGTTCGCGTGGCGGAAGCCGCCGGTATCGCTGATCAGCGACACGTAGAGCGGCACCGCCGCCTCCTTCGTGATCGGCCAGCTCTCGTGAATCGCGATCCGGTGGACGAGCACGCCGACCGCCGCGGCCGTCGGATCCCACACCGAGATCTCGCCGAACGGATGGCCGCTCGCGTGATGATCGAGCGTGATCAGCGTGCCGCACACCTCGGGGGGCGGCAGCGTGTCGCCGAGCAGCGAGACGTCCGCGCAGTCGACGACGATCGTGCAGTCGAAGACCTCGTCGAACGAGATCGTGTGGACCGTACCGGAGACGAGCGGCAGCCACTTGTAGCGGCGCGCGATCGGATCGACGGAGTAGATCACCGCCTCCTTGCCCTGCGCGCGCAACAGCGAGGCAAGCCCGGCCATCGAGCCGGTGCCGTCGCCATCGGGACGGCGATGGCTGGTGAGCAGAATCCGCTGCGACGCGCGCAGCACCTCGCACGCACGCGTCAGCATCTGCGCGACGCTGATCGTCTCGACGGGTTCCGTCGTGCGGCGCTGGCCATCGGTACGTTGACCGTCGTCGCTCACGTGCTCTCCTTGTCCGCGGCCGGCATGGCCTCACCGGCCTCGCGCCCGGCGGCGCGGGCACGCTCCTCGTCTTCACGTACGATCGCGGCGAGCTTCTCGGCCACGTCGATCGATGGATCCATCGCGAACCGCAGCTCGGGCGCGCGCTGCAGGCCGAGCCGGCGTCCGATCGGCCCGCGCAGGAAGCCGGCTGCCTTCTGCAGCCCGGCGATCGCGTCATCGGCGACGGCATCGTCACCGACGATCGAGACGTAGCACTGGGCGACCGACAGATCGACGTTGAGCTCGACGCGCGAGATCGTGAGCAGCTGGGGCGCGTGGACGCGCGGATCCTTGATGTCGGCCGCGATCAGCTCGGTGAGCGTCTCGCGGATCGCGTGCTCGACGCGCGTCTTGCGGGCGCTGCCGCCACCTTCGCGCTTGCCGCTCATCGCGCCTTCACCTCGTCGAGCCAGGCGTCGGGGACCCAGTCGTCCTGGCCCTGTGCCTTGTCGCCGGAGCCCGTGCGCTCGTCGATCGGCGCCGGCGAGGAGATCGCCGGCAGCGACTCGGCTTCGAACGTCACGACCGTCTTGGCGATCGCGAAGATCTGCGCACCACCGGCCGCCATCGCGACGCGCACCACCTCGTCGATCAGCTCGAGCGCCTTGGCTCGATCGGCGCTGACCACCGCGGTGCCGAGCTCGGCACGCTGCCAGTTGTCCTGCTCGCCGACCTCGTTGAGGTTGACGTGCAGGCGTTCGCGCACGCGGTCCTTGATGCGCCGCAAGACCATGCGCTTTTCCTTGAGGGAATGGCTCTGATCGATGACCAGGCTGATCTTCGCCATGCCGACGTACACGCTCGAACCCTACCACGTGGCCCGGGGCGGGAACCGAACTCTTCCTAGAGCTGCGCGGCTTCCTCGATCACTTCGTACGCTTCGATGACGTCGCCCGTCTTGAGCTCGTTCCAGCCGGCGACCATCACGCCGCACTCGAAGCCGTGCTGGACCTCGCTGACGTCGTCCTTGAAGCGCCGCAGGCTGCCGACCTTGCCCTCGTAGACCTGCACCGCGTCCCGGATGATGCGGAGGTGGGCCTTACGGTTGATCTTGCCTTCCGTCACCATGCAGCCGGCGACCATTCCCATCTTCGGGATCGAGAACGTCTCGCGCACCTGCAGCTTGCCCATGGCGACCTCGCGCTTGATCGGCGCGAGCAGGCCGGCCATCGCGCTCTTCACCTCGTCGAGGGCGTCGTAGATGATGTCGTACAGGCGGATCTCGACGCCTTCCTGCTCGGCGAGCTTGTTGCTCTTGCCGGCGGGACGGACGTGGAAGCCGACGATGATCGCGCCACCCGCCTTCGCGAGGTTGACGTCGCTCTCGGTGACGCCACCGACCGCGGCGGAGATGACCACCACCCTGACCTTCTCGGTCGACAGCTTCGTGAGTGCCGCCTTGAGCGCCTCGGCGGAACCTTGCACGTCCGCCTTGAGGACGATCTTCAGCTCCTTGATCGCACTCTCGCTCTGGCGCTCCATGAGGCCCTCGAGCGAGATCCGCGAGTTCGAGGCGAGCTCGCGCTTGCGGTACTGCTGGCGCCGGTGCTCGACCACCTGCTTGGCGACCTTGTCGTCCTCGGCAGCGTTCACCTGATCGCCGGCGTCGGGCACGCCATCGAGTCCGAGGATCTCGACGGGCGTCGACGGGCCGGCCTCTTCGACCGACTGGCCGCGATCGTCGAGCATCGCGCGGACCTTGCCGAAGGTGCGACCGGCGACGAGCACGTCACCGACGCGCAGCGTGCCTTCTTGCACCAGCACGGTCGCCATCGGACCGCGGTTGCGATCGAGGCGCGCCTCGATGACCAGACCGGATGCCGGCTTGTCGGCGTTCGCGCGTAGCTCGAGCACCTCGGCCGTGACCGAGAGCGACTCGAGCAGCCTGTCGATGCCGTCGCCCTTGAGCGCCGACACGTTGACGTAGATCGTATCGCCACCCCACTCCTCGGGGATGAGGCCGTGGTCGGCGAGCTGCTGCTTGACGCGCTCGGGTTGCGCGTCCGGCAGATCGATCTTGTTCACCGCGACGATGATCGAGACCTTCGCATCCTTGGCGTGCGACAGCGCCTCGACCGTCTGCGGCATGACGCCGTCGTTTGCGGCGACGACGAGCACGACGATATCGGTCGCCTGGGCGCCGCGTGCGCGCATCTCGGTGAACGCCTCGTGACCGGGCGTGTCGAGGAACACGATCTCGCCCTGCGAGGACTCGACCTTGTACGCCGCGATGTGCTGCGTGATGCCACCGGCCTCGCCGGCAGCGACGCGGGTCTTGCGGATCGCGTCGAGGAGCGAGGTCTTGCCGTGATCGACGTGACCCATGATGGTCACGACGGGGGCGCGCAGCTCGAGCTTGTCCGTATCGTCCACCTTGCTGGCGAACACGTCCTCTTCCTTGAAGGCGACGTTCTGGACCTCGTAGTGGAACTCGTTCGCGAGGAGCTGGGCGGTATCGAAGTCGATCGCGGCGTTGATGTTGACGCCGGTCATGCCCATGCCCCAGAGCTTCTTCAGCACCTCGGGTGCCTTGATGCCCATGTTGCGAGCGAGGTCGGCGACCGTGATCGTGTCCTCGATGCGGATGACGCGCTTGTGCTCGGCCGGCGTGGTGAGCGGCGTCTGCTTGCCCTTCTTGCCGAGGGGCAGCTTCCTGCGCATGTCCATCGAGCCGGGCCGACCGCCCGGACCGCTGCGCGGACCGCGATGCTGTTGCTGCTGTGCGTACCGGCCACGGATCGGGTTGGCAGGCGCCGGACCCGGAGCTGGCCGGCCGCTGCTCGGCGTGCGCTCGGTGATCTTGATGCGCGGCGGCAGCGCGATCACGCTGCCCACGGCCGGACGCGACGGATCGCGCGGCGGCTGCGGGGCCACTTCTTCCGGCTGCGGCTCGATACGGCCGGTCTCCGGACGTGGACGCTCGGCACTGCGCGCGCGGGCGCGCTCGAGCTCCATCTCGAACCGGCTACGCGCGGTTCCGGCGACCTCTTCGACGGTCCGCGGACCGGCGGCCGCGACGGGCGGCTCGGTCGGTGCGCGCACGGGCTGCACGCGAGGCGGCAGCGGCGTGGACGGCGGGGGCTGCGGGATCGGCGCGCGCGGTGGCTCGACGACGCGGGCCCCCTGGGTGTCATTCGCGCCACGCGCGATGACCTGCGGTCCGGCGACGATCACGCGCGAGCGCGGCGGCGTCGGCGGCGTCGGCGTCGGCGTCGCGGCGACCGGCGCTTCCTGCGGCGCGGGCTCGGCCGCTCGCGGGGTGGGTGCACGTGCAGGCGCGGGCTCGCGTACAGGCGCGGGCTCGCGGGCAGGCGCGGGCTCGGCGGCCGGAGGCGGCGCGGCCTGGACGGCGGGCGCTTCCTCGCGCGGCGACCGCGGCTCCTCGCGGACGGGCTCGGCGACCGGCGGCGGCGGGGCCTCGACGACGACCGGCGTGCGCTTGGTGACAGCGGGGGCCGGTGCGGCCTCGGGCTCGGCGGCCCGCGGTGCCTTGGTCTCCACCACCGGGGCGGGCGTCGCGGCGGGCGCCTCCTCGACGGCGGCGGCGCGGCGGCGGATCACCGGTGCGGGCGCGGCGGCAGGCGTCGCGGCGACAGCCGGACGCGCTTCCTCGCGGGACTCGGCGCCGTCGGCCGAGCGGTCGTGACTCGAGCGACGCCGCAGCACGGCGCCTCCGGTCGAGATCCGCTGGGCCTTCGCCGGCTTGTCACCGGTCTTCTCTTTCTCGAGCGAGCGCTTGATGCGTGCGACGTCGTCCGCGTCGAGCGACGACATATGATTGTTCACCTCGAGACCGAGCGCACGGATCTTCGCGATCAGGTCCTTGTTAGGAATCCCGACCTCTTTCGCAATCTCATACACTCGCATCTTCTCTCCGGTCATACCTTCGCCGTGATCTGCGATGGAGTTTCTACAGCTTTCGCTCCATCGAGGCCAGTAGCGTTTTTCGCGAAGTTACGGATCTCTTCGGTCGGGATAGATCGCCGAAACGACCGTGCAAATCCCGCCCGAAGAGCCAGGTCGATACAGGCTTGACGGGGATGCACGTAGGCGCCCCGTCCCGCCACCCGCCCGATCACCAGGTGTCGCCCGATCACGCCGACGCGCACGAGCACACCCTGGGCCTCGACGGCCCTACAGCCAACGCACGTCCGCTGCGGGATGTGCGCGGTTTTCACCGGCTTTATGCCGGAGAATCTCATTCGCTGGGGCCGGCGCTGCCTCAGGACGAGACCTCCGAAAGCCAGCTGATCGCGCGCTGGCGCAGCCGCGCCAGGTCGCCCATGTCGATCCCCGTCGTGGTCGCGATCTGCTCGATCGGCGTCTTGATGAGGTCCTCGGGCGAGTGGACGTTCGCCGTGTGAAGCACGCCCAGGACGTCCTCGTCGACCCCGTCGAGCTCCATGAGCTGCTGGTCGCCCGAGAGCTGGGAGCGGCGCTCGGCCTCCTTGCGGAGGTCATCCTTGCGGCGGCCGCCGCTCTGCACGTAGCCCTTCGCGCCATCGATGATCTTCTTCGCGGCCTCGGGGGTACCGATGCCCGGCAAGCCCGCGAGCTCCTCGACGTGTGCCCGCGCGAGCTCGCCGACCGAGCGCCAGCCGAGCTTGAACAGCGTCTCGCTGACGTTGACGTCGAAGCCGTCGCTGCCGATCGCAGCCGCGATCTGCTCCTTCGCGCGCCGCTCGAGCTCGTAGATCTTCGACTCGCTATGAATGTCGATGCGCCAGCCGGTGAGCTGCGACGCGAGCCGGACGTTCTGGCCCTTCTTGCCGATCGCGAGCGAGAGCTTGTCGTCCGGGACGATCAGCTCCATGCGATGGCCCTCGGCGTCGATGATGACGCGCTTGACCTCGGCGGGTGCGATCGCGTTGCAGACGAAGCGCGCCGGATCGTCGTCGTACGGCACGATGTCGATCTTCTCGCCGCGCAGCTCCTGCACGACGGCCTGCACGCGGCTGCCCTTCATGCCGACGCACGCGCCGACCGGGTCGACGTCGCGGTCGCGCGATGACACCGCGATCTTCGCGCGCGCACCGGGCTCGCGCGCGCTCGACTCGATGCGCACGATCTTCTCGTAGATCTCCGGCACCTCCTGCTCGAACAGCTTCTCGAGCAGGCCCTTGTGCGTGCGGCTCAGGATGACCTGCGGGCCGCGCGCGTTGCGGTCGATGTCGAGGCAGTACGCCTTGATCGCGTCGCCGACGCGGTAGCTCTCGCGCGGCACCTGCTCGCGCATCGGCAGCACGGCCTCGGCCTTGCCGATGTCGATGACCAGCGCGCCGCGCTCGAAGCGCCGCACGATGCCGCTGATGATCTCGCCCTTGCGATCCTTGAACTCGTTGTAGACGTTGTCGCGCTCGGCCTCGCGCACGCGCTGATAGATGACCTGCTTCGCGGTCTGCGCGGCGATGCGGCCGAACTTCTTGCTCGCGTTCTTGAGGTCGATGAGGTCGCCGAACTTCTCGTCCTGCTCGCGCGCGCGGTCTTCTTCTTCCGCGCGGTAGAACACCTGGAACAGGAGCTCGTCACCGAGCTCGGCCTCGAGGCCGGCGGTGCGCGCCTGCTCGACCGTGATCTCGCGGCCCTCGATCGCGTCGTCTTCCTCGACGACGTTGACGATCAGGAAGAGGTCGACCGAGCCCGTCTCCGGGTTGAACTTCGCCTCCATCTCCCGGTTCATGCCAAACGTGCGCTTGGCCGCCGTGAGAATGGCTTGCTCGAGCGCGCTGACGAGCACGCTCTTGTCGATGTTCTTGTCTCGGCCTACCTGCTCGAGAACCATGTCGAGTTTGGCTTCCATGACCTCTATCCCTCAGTGCTTGTGCTTGGGCTTCGAGCTGGGGCGATGCCCCGGCTTGATCGGTTTGGGTTGCTCCGCCGCCGCCCCGCCGACGCCACTACGGCCGCGCATGACCGCGTCCCAGTCGGGGACGAGCTTGGCGTGATCGATATCCGCGATCGGCAGCTGGAAGACGTGGCCATCGCAGGCGATCTCGACCTTGTCGTCGATGACCGCCTTGAGCACGCCCTTGAAGTTCTTGCGCTCGCCGGCATCGAGGTGGAGCGGGACCGCGAGCTGGATCTTCGCCTCGCTGCCCACGAAGTGAGAGAAGTGCGCGGCCGTGCGCAGCGGCCGGTCGATGCCCGGCGAGCTGATCTCGAGCTGATACGCCTGCGGAATCGGATCCTCGACGTCGAGGACCGCGGACAGCTCGCGCGAGAGGTTCTCGCAGTCTTCGAGGTCGACGCGGTCGCTCGGGACCTCGCTCACATCGGTGATCTGCGCGAGCGGGATGTCGACCTGCACGCGCAGCACCCAGCCGCCCTGCTCGAGCAGGAAGCGCACGTCCACCAGCTCGAATCCCGCCGCCTCGAGGACGGGTTCGATGATGGTGATGAGGCGCTGCTGGAGCGGGTTGCGAGCCATGTCTGTGCCGTGGACGAAAAAAAAGGTGGCCGGAAGGCCACCTCTACCGCGAAGCGATATGAAGCTGCGGGATGGGTACCACCGGGCCCCGCGGAGAGCAAGAGCCTTTTGGCCCGGCCACTGGCCCGGGGTGATCGGCGTCCAGGGGGGCGCAACAACCTGCGGCGCCCCGGGCCGGGTCGCGCAACCGCCCGGTTCCGCATACCCTTGGGGCCATGAGCTGGCAATTGCGCGTGGGCGCGGTCCAGATGCGCTCGACGGACGATCTCCGGGCAAACCTCGCGACGGTCGCCGAGCTGACCGCGAAGGCGGCGGCCCAGGGCGCGCAGCTCGTCGCCCTGCCCGAGTGCTTCTCGTTCCTCGGCCGCCGCGAGGGTGACAAGCTGGCGGCCGCGGAGTCGCTCGGCGCGGGCGGGCCCGTGATGACCGCGCTCCGCGAGCTCGCGATCGAGCACCAGGTGTACCTGCTCGGTGGCGGCACGCCGGAGATCGTCGTCGGCGATGCCCGGCGCACGTACAACACGGCCGTGGTGATCAACCCGGGCGGGCACCTGATCGCGCAGTACCGCAAGATTCACCTGTTCGATGTCGATATCCCGCATCCGGGGGACACCCCCGGATCCCCCCGGGAAACGACGACCTTGCGCGAGTCCGACGCGACCGCGCCCGGCGACGAGCTCGTCGTCGTCGAGAGCGGTGGCGCGCGCGTCGGGCTGTCGATCTGTTACGACGTCCGCTTCCCCGAGCTGTATCGCGCGCTGTTCAAGGAGAAGG
>DAIRFU010000303.1:0-8482 GCA_036794935.1 Kofleriaceae bacterium
GCGGTGCGGTTCGCCGCCCAGCTCGAGTTCGAGCTCGATCCGGCGACCGAGGCGGGCATCGCGCCGGCGCTGCCGTCGCTCGCGAAGGTCGCCCGCGAGCGGGTCTGCGTCGAGCTGCGCAAGCTGCTCGCGACGCGCGAGCCGTCACGCGGTCTCGCGCCGGCCCGGCGGACCGGCATCATCACGTCGATCCTGCCCACGCTGGCCGCGGCGATCGCCGACGCACCGGAGTGGCTCGCGGTGATCGATCGCGCGGTGCCCGATGTCCGGCTCGCCGCGCTGCTCGTCCCGCTGCGCAGCACCGCGGCGCCTGCGACGAACTACGATCCCGTGATCGCGCGCCAGGTCGATGCGATGCTGCGCGAGCTCAAGTTCTCCAACGACGAGGCCGCGCTCGCCGCGCAGCTCGTCGCGGTCGCGCATGCGCCCGTGCACGACGCGCGCGATCACGCGCTGCTCGACGACGATATCGCGCTGCGCCGGCTGTTGTCGCGGCTCGATCGCGACCGGCGCGAGCTCGCGCTGCGGCTATGGCAGGCAGAGGCGCCGGGCGACGAGGTCGTCGCGCGGGCGGCGCGCGTGCTCGCTGCAGGGCCGCCGCTCTCGGTCGGCGATCTCGCGATCAAGGGCAACGAGCTGATGAAGGCACTCGCGATCGCGCCCGGGCCGATCGTCGGCCGCATCCTCGCCGAGCTGCTCGCGTCCGTGATCGAGGATCCGGCGCGCAACACGCGCGAGGCGCTCCTCGCACAGGCGCAGCAGCTCGAGCTGGCCGTCGCGCACGACGACGACAACGACTAGTACGCGGGCACGCCGGGCACGAGCTCGCACCAGGCGTCGACGACCACCGTCCGCGACCCGCGCCCGCCGACGACGACGCGCGGCAACACGAGCCTCTCGACGCGGCCGTCGAGATCGACGACGAGGTGCGACGTGCGGCGTAACAGATTCGCGAGCCCGGCGCGGTCGAGGTCGGGATCGCCGGCGCGCGACGAGCCGATCGCGCTCGCCAGCGTCTGCGCGTCGATCAGCCGCAGCGGGGCGGGGGCGGCGGCGATCTGGGGCGCGCCCGGGACGTCGAGCACGACGGTCCAGCCGACCGCGGGCAGCCGCACCAGCTCGACGCTGACGTCGCGACCCACCGGCGGGGTCTCGCGGACGATGACGGGCAGCGTCTCGGTGGTCGTCGGCACCCGGCCCGCCGCGGCGAGCACGGCCGCGTACGCGCGACGCACGAGCGCGTCGCTCGCGACGCCTCTCTCGACGGGGCAGCCCTCCGGCTCGGTCGGCAGGTCGTCGGCGAACGGCTTGAGCTCGACGGGGTACTTGAGCTGGCGCGCGATCTTCACCGCCGCCGACGGCGTGCGGGCCACGGCCTGGCGCGTGATCGGCACGCCGTATGCGCGCAGCAGCACCTTGGTCTTGTGATCGCCGACGCGGGTATCGCGCGCGAGCGCGTCGAGCTGCCGCTTCAGCTGCTCGCGATCGATCTCGAGCTCCGCGGACGCGCTCTTCGGTGCCGGGCCGAGCCCGACGGCGATGCGCTCGGCGGCGCGACCGAGCACCTCGATCGCGCCGAGGGCGGCACGCGCGCCGTACAGCGCGGGCTCCCCGTCGGCGAGCTCGCCGCGCGCGATCACCGGCACCTGGAGGACGGGCAGCTGTGCGGTCGCGCGATCGGGCGCGCTCGGATCGAACAGCACGACGTCAGTCGGATCGTCCCCCTTGCCGGTGCGGCCGACGAGCGGCGGCCGGGCGCCCGCGGACTCCGCCTCGGCCACGAGCGCGATCGCCTGCGCCTCGAGCCACGACCCCTCGGGCGCGATCACCGCGGCGCGGGGGCCCTTCGGCATGCCGAACCGGCACAGCGCGACGACGGCCTCGAGCCAGGTGTCGACGTCGTGGCAGAGCGCGGCGCCATGGGCGCGCAACAAGGCGAGGGCGGCGGTGCGCTCGATCGCGGCGCGCCCGCTGCCGCGCGGCGGTGGTGCGAGCAGACAGACCGGCCGGCCGGCCGTGGCGGCGCGCGCGCACGTCCGCGCCAGCTCGAGGGCCGCGGACGCGGTCGGCGTGGTGTCCAGCGCCCACGCGATCACGTCCTCGCCGGGCTCGTCGCCGCGGCGCGCGTCCAGGCCACGGGCGCGCAGCGCCGCGATCGCGGTATCGCCGAGGTGGGCGGGCGCGATCACCTGCACGTGGGGTAGCGACATCGAGCTGGCTGCGGAGCGAGCCTGCGCCATCACGCGCCTCGTCCCGGCGCGAGGTGCATCGCGAGGTGCTCGGCGATCCGCTCGACGCTCTTCTTCGCGTGTGCGTTCGACCGCGGCGGCAGCGCGCGGTGGCCGAGCACGAGCGGATCGAGGCCGAGCGCCGGCAGATCGAGCCGCCGCATCGCCACCGAGGGCATCGGCGTCGAGTACTCGTCGACGGGCGCACCGGCGACTCGCACGCCGAACACCGCGGGGCCGCTCACCCGCACGGTCTGCAGCTCGCGGCCGACGATCCGGCTCGCGCGCACGAGCGGTCCGTCGGGTGCGAGCGCGACGACATGCGTGAGCTGCGCGCGATCGAGTAGCTCGGCGATCGCGGCGACCTCGGGGACGCGCTCGCGACGGCTCGCCTCGTCGACGAGCACGGTCGTCGCGCCGAGCATGCGCACCGCGGCGGCGACGATCTGCGCCCAGCCGAGATAGTCGAGCTCGAGCCGCGTCTCGATGCCCACGCTCGCGACGCCCGCGCGCGTCGCCCGCGAAGCCGCGAGATCGAGCCAGGTGCTCTCGCCGGCTGCCACCGCGGTCGCCGCACCGAAGCGGGCGGCGGTCGCGAGCGCGCCGTCGACCCAGCGGATCGAGCGGGCCGGTGCGGCGTGGCCGAGCCACACGACGACGCCGGTGCCGGGGTTCGTGCTCGCGCGCGGGGTCATGCCTTCTCCAGCCGTGCGATCAGCTCGGCGAGCCCGGTCGCCGGCGAGCCGGGCAGGGCGCCGTCGACGGTCTTGTTCGGCGCCGCGCCGATCCGGATCACGCTCGTCGCGCCCGCGAGATCGAGCTGCGCGTTGCCGATCAGCACGCACAGCTCGGGGGCGAGCGCGACGCCTCGCTCGACGATCGCGGTGGCGCCGATCGCGCGCGCGGCCGGCCCTCCGGCGAGCACGCCGCCGAGCAGCGCGGCGAGCTGCTTCGCGCCGCTGACAACTGCCGCATCCGCGACGACGTCGTCGCCGAGCACGACGATGGTGCCGCGCAGCTGGCCGACCTCTGCCGGCGCGGTGCCGGCGAGCTCGACGCCCGGATCGCCGCCGCCGGGCATCGCGAGGACGACGAGATCGACGTCCTCGTCGCCGGCCGGCGCAGCATCGGCGCGGCCGATCAGCGCGACCGCCGCGCCGCTGTCGCTCATCCGCACGTAGCCACCGTCGCGATCGCGGAGCTCGACCTCGTCGGTGCCGGCGTGTCGTGCCGATCCGGTGCGCCCGGTATGGCCGACCGCGCGGGCACGCATCAGCAGGCGGGCGCCGATGCGCGCGCCGGTGCGTGGCGCGAGCTCGGCGGCCGACGGGCTGTCGGCGCCGAACAGGACGAGCCGTGGCCGCAGGTGATCGACGACGCCTTGCCATGCGCCGCCGACCGCCGACCACAGCGGCGTGATCGGCGCGTCGGTCATCGCGACGACGACCTTGTCGGCGCCGCCCCGCGCGAGCGCACGCTCGACCGCCTCGATACCAGGCACCTTCGCGGCCGACACGACCTGCGCGGTCGAGTCGGGCGAGCGCTTCTCGCTCGTGTTGTGCGCGATCAGCGCCGCGTAGAGCGTCGCGCCCCACGACGAGGCGACGTGCCGGCCCGCAGCCAGCGCCAGCAGCGACGAGGCATGCGGGCGTTCGCCGTCGAGATCGATGTGGACCAGGACGGCCGCCACGTCCGTTCAAGGTAGTGGAGATCCCCGACGAGGGCAAGAATTGCGCGCACTTGGCTGCCAAGGCGCGGACCGGCGTCAGACCGCCCCCCTACCGTCGCCAGGTGGGCGCGATCCAGGCGCAGTTGCTCGACGAGCTGGGCTACGACCCGGACGACGGACGCCCGCAGGTGCACGAGGTCGGGTTCGTGCCGCTCGGCCACGTCGTGGCGGCGCGTGACGGTGCGCGGCCGGTCGCGGTCGCACGGCTCGCCGGCGGCGAGCTGGTCGTCGTCGATGATCACTGCCCACACGATGGCGGCCTGATCAGCGACGGCTACGTCGAGGGTGACCTGCTGGTCTGCGCGCGTCACGGCTGGAAGCTACGCGCGTGCGGCGGCCGCTGCGAGCGCGCGCGCTGATCAGCGTCGCGCCTGGTGGCGGAGCGCGTGGTCGACGAGGACCAGCGCGATCATGGCCTCGACGATCGGCACCGCGCGCGGCAGCACGCACGGATCGTGGCGGCCCTTCGGCTCGAGCGTGGTGGGCGTACCGTCGCGATCGACGGTCTCCTGTGGCCGCATGATCGTCGCGGTCGGCTTGAACGCGATGCGCAGCGTGATCGGCTCGCCGTTCGAGATGCCGCCCTGGATGCCGCCGGAGCGGTTCGTGCGCGTGCCGATCGAGCCGTCGTCCTTGCGATAGAAGGGATCGTTGTGCTCGCTGCCGGTGAGCAGCGTGCCGGCGAACCCGGAGCCGCTCTCGACGCCCTTGACCGCCGGGATGCTCAGCATCGCCTTGCCGAGGTCGGCCTCGAGCTTGTCGAACACCGGCTCGCCCCAGCCGGGCGGCACGCCGCGCGCGACGGCGCGCACGACGCCGCCGACCGAGTCGCCGTCCTTGCGTGCACGCTCGACGCGCTCGATCATCTGCGCGGCGGCGGCCGCGTCGGGGCAGCGGATCTCGTTCGTGTCGACGTCGGCGCGCGTCACGGTGTCGCCATCGACGCTCGCCGCGATGCCCGACACCTCGTCGACCCACGCGACGATCGACACGCCGAGCCGGGCGAGCACCTGCTCCGCGATCGCGCCGGCGGCGACGCGCCCGGCGGTCTCTCGCGCGCTCGCACGACCACCCCCGGCGACCGCGCGGATCCCGTACTTCGCGTCGTAGGTGTAGTCGGCGTGGCTCGGCCGGTACGCGCGCGCGATGCCATCGTAGTCCTTGCTGCGCGCGTCGCTGTTGCGGATCAGCATCGCGATCGGCGTGCCGAGCGTGACGCCATCGAGGACACCGGACAGGATCTCGACGCGGTCGTCCTCCTTGCGCTGGCTGACCAGCCGGCTCTGGCCGGGCTTTCTGCGATCGAGCGCGGCCTGCACGTGATCGAGATCGAGCGGGAGCTGCGCGGGACAGCCGTCGACGACCACGCCGAGGCCGGGGCCGTGCGACTCGCCGAACGTCGTGATCCGGAACAGCACCCCGAAGCTGTTACCCATCGCCCGGTGCCCCGTCACGGATCGCTTCGATCGCCTCGAGCCGGCTCTTCATCCGGTCCGAAGTGTACGATGCCGGCATGCGGATCCGGGAATTGCTGATCGTCGCCGTGCTGATCGGATGTGGAGCGCGTTCGGCGCCGAGCGTCGCGCCCGCGCCCGACGAACCCGCACCGGCCGAACCGGTCACACCGGCCGAGCCGGCATCACCGGCCGAGGTCACGCCACCGGCGCCGCCGACCGAGACCGCGTCCGGACCGGCCGCGGCGGGCCAGCCCGACGGCGCGGCGTGCCAGGCCGCGGACGAATGCGCGTCGGGGGTATGCGAGGGGCAGGGCTGCGATGCGAATCAGCCCGGCACCTGCATGGCGCGGCAGCGGGCGTGCACGCGCGATCTGCGCGCGTACTGTGGTTGCGACGGCGTGACGTTCAAGACGTCCGGCTCGTGCCCCGGCCGCCGCTATCAGGCGCGGGGCGCGTGCCCGGCCTCGACGCCTTGATCTGTGTTACCCTCGCCGAGCGTGGTCGATTCTGATCGCCGGCCTACGGCTCAAGAAATCGAGGAGTTGATCGATCTCGTTCGGCGCGATCCGTCGTCGCCGGCGTTCATCGACCTGGCCGAGGCCTACCTGGCGCTCGGCCGTCCCAGGGACGCGGTCACGGTCGGCAAGGCCGGCCTCGATTCGGCGCCCGATAGCCTCGAGGGCCGGGTCACGCTGGCGCGCGCGTTCTGCGCGATGCACCAGTGGAAGGAGGCGCAGGGCGAGCTGCTGCGGGTGGTCAAGGTCGACCGCTCCAACCGGCTCGGCTTCGCGCTCCTCGGCGAGGTGCTGCTGCGGCGCAACGACTACGAGCGCGCGGTGCCGGTGCTCCAGCACGCGCAGAACCTCGATCCGACGAGCCCGCAGATCCTGTCGATGCTCAAGCGCGCGCGCGGTAACCAGCCGCTCGAGCCGCCGCCGCCGGTTCCGCAGGCCGTGCCGCCGCGCGGCGAGACGAACTACGGCCTCGCGCTCGACGAAGCGCTGGCCCCGCAGATGCCGCTGGCCGCGCCCAGTCCACCAGCGCGTCCGGGTGCCTACGGCCCCGCGTCGTCGCCGGCCGCGCCGATGGCCATCCACGCGTCGACCGAGATGCGCGGCGACGCGACCGAGCACCAGCCGCAGCCGTTTGGCTCGTACGCCGAGGGGCCGTCGCCACGCGCGACCGGCAAGAAGGTCACCGCGCCGCCGCCGATGAGCGTCGAGGGCGTGCGCCCGCGCGTCGTGTCGACCGCGAAGCCGCAGAATGCCGCGGCCGCGTCGCTGCGCCAGTCCGCGGCGGTCGGCGAGACCTACCTGAATGATCTGCTGACCGGTGGTCTGCTGGACGTCGCCGGCGTCCGCGTGCCCGACGCCGACTTCGATCTGCGTCCGGATCGGCGGTGGGGCCGGTCGACCCGGCGCGCGTTCATCTTCCTGTTCGTCGTGCTCGTCCTCGGCATCGGCGGTGGCGGCACCTGGTACTGGTGGACCGAGAAGCAGAAGGACGAGGCCGTCGCGCGGCTGCAGACCGAGTCGAAGCAGTCGATCGGCAGCGGCGACTTCGAGGGGCTCGAGGCGAGCCTCAAGAAGCTCGGCGACGCGCTCGAGAAGGACAACTCCAATCTACTGACGTTCGCCTACGTCGCCGAGACCGCCGGGATCGAGTCGCTGCTCTACGGCACCGACGGCAACCGCGTGCTTCAGGCGCTCAAGGTGGCCAAGGACATCAAGCCCGGCGAGCCCGGCGCGCGCGAGGTCGTGATCGGCAAGGCCGCGCTCGAGCTGTCGCGGCTCGGCTCGCTCGAGGCCCCGGCGTCGACGCTCGCCGAGATCCGCAAGATGCTCGACGACCACCTGGCCAAGCACGAGGACGACAAGTGGGCGCGCTGGCTCAAGGCGCGCGCGCTGCTCGCCGCCGGCGAGCGCAAGGAGGCGCAGGCGGTGCTCAAGGCCGTCGCCGATGGCGAGGATGGCCTCGAGATCGCGATGATCGATCAGGCCGACCTGCTCGTCGACGAGGGCAAGCTCGACGACGCGGTCGCGCTCTATGACAAGGCGCTGAAGAAGTCCAAGGATCACCCGCTCGCCGTGCTCGGCCGCGCGATGGCCCTCGCCGAGTCCACGGTCGACTCCAACACCGCGATCGATGACCTCAGCGTCAAGCTCGACAAGAACTTCGGCCCGCGGGTGACCGCGTACCGCCACCTCGCGCTCGCGCTCGCCAAGGACAACATCGAGGACTACGCCGCGTCGGCCGAGGACCTCAAGAAGGCGACCGCGGGCAAGCCGCCCGTCGAGCCCAGGTTCTGGGCGCGCGTCGCGTGGGCGCACTACATCCGCGGCGAGCTCGCGCAGGCGGCCACCGCGCGCGGCAAGATCGCGTGGTTCGGCAAGAAGAACGCGGAGGATGATCCGGCGGTGATGCTCGTCGACTCGGCGCTGCTGCTCGCGTCGGGCCTGCCGAGCAAGGCGCTCGACACCGCGGCGAAGATCGAGGGCATCCGGCCGCGGCTGCTGCGGGCCTACGCGGACCTCGACCTCAAGCAGGCCAAGGACGCGCTCGAGAATCTCGACTGGATCCTCGAGCGCGCGAAGGAGAACCTCGAGGCGCAGATCCTCAAGGAGCAGGCGCGCATGCTCGCCGGGCCCGCGAAGGAGACCGCCGCCGCCGCCGAGGCGCTCGAGAAGCTCGCGCGCAAGGCGAAGAGCAAGCTCGGCCGCCACGCGCTCGGCATGGGCCTGCTGTCGGCCGGCAAGCTCGCCGACGCGCAGGCGCAGCTCGAGCAGGCGATCACCGACCTCGGCGTCGAGTCACCAAATCCGCTCCAGTACCGCACGCGCACCGCGCTCGCCGAGATCCAGCTCGCCGCCGGCAACATGGTCGAGGCCGGCAAGCAGCTCGACGCGGCGCTCGCGGTCAACTCCGGCTACTTCCCGACCCGCGTGCTGCAGGCCAAGGTCGTGCTGCGCAACGGCCAGCCCGATCGCGCGCTCGATCTGCTGACGCCGATCCGCAAGGAGCTGGCATCGAGCGACGTCGATCTGCTCACGATCGAGGCCGGCTGCTCG
>DAIRFU010000304.1:0-1141 GCA_036794935.1 Kofleriaceae bacterium
CCAGGTTCACGTACGGCGTCTTGCCATTGGGGACGCCGGCATCGTCGGTGCCCAACTGGATAGCGACCTGCGGCTGGTCGCCCAACAAGCCGTTGCGGCCGACGAAATAGTCGGTGTAGGAGATCGAGGCCTCGGTCGAGAAATTCTCGGTCCAGTCGTCGTAGAAGTTCAGCACGTAGTTGTCGTTGGAGCGCTCGCGGGCATACCAGTAGCTGGACAGCGAAACGCCGGAACTGCTCAGGCCGGTGAGTACCGGCTCGGTCTCCCTGACCTGGTTGTAGCGGAAGCTCAAGCGATGGAAATCGTTGATGTTCCAGTCGATCTTGCCGAGCAGGCGCTTGCTGTCGGTGTTGACGTTGGCGGCCTCGAGGCTGCCGGGATTCAGGCCCTTGTCTCTGGCGATCTGGATGATGCGGTTGAGGTCGTCCTGGGTCAGGCCATTGATCTCGTTGGCCGCCCCGGAACCTTCCGGGCCGAAGGACGGGCCGGGGGCGACGATCTTGCTCTGCTCGTAGCTGAGGAAGAAGAACAGCTTGTCCTTGACGATCGGGCCGCCAACGGTCAGGCCGCCGGTCCACTGCTTGTCGTAACCATTGAATTCGCGCTTGTCGCCGAGCACTTCGTCGCCGACCATGCTGCTGGCGTCGGTGAACGCGTAATACACCGAACCATGGAACTCGTTGGTGCCGGTCTTGGTGACGGCATTGATGTTGGCGCCAACCGAACGCGCATTGCTGACGTCGTAGTTGGCGGTCGAGATGTTGTATTCCTCGATCGAGTCCTGCGAGATCGGGGTACCGACGTACGGCAGGCCATTGGCCTCCAGGCCGAACGGGTCGTTCACGCCGACGGCATCGACGCTGATGTTGTTCATGCGGCTGTTCTGGCCCAGTGCCGAGATCTCGCCACGGGCGCGGTCGGTGACGACGGCGCGATCGCGTTCTACGACACCGCCTCGAAGAGCCTCCTGCTGCCGAAGGACGGCGGCATGTCGTGGTTCCTCGCGGTGCCGGGCAAGGCGCAGCTGACCGGTGATCTCGCCGACGGTGCGTGCACGGTCCACGTGCTCGCCACCGCCGACGATGGCACGACGCTCGAGGGCAAACTCGAGCGTCGTGCCATCGTCGGCGGTGGCGAGCAC
>DAIRFU010000304.1:1151-8462 GCA_036794935.1 Kofleriaceae bacterium
GCTCGTCGGTCTGGGCTCTGCCGTCGATCTCGCGCCGATGGCCGGCAAGGCGGCGCGCGTCGATCTCGAGCCGAGCGGGTGCGCCGTGGCCAAGCTCGCGAAGGCGGCGATCGTCGTGCCCGGCCCCGAGCCGGCGGTCAAGCGCGCCGAGCCGCCCAAGAACATCGTGTTCGTGATCCTCGACTCGCTGCGCGCGGACCGCGTGCGCGTGTTCAACCCCAAGGCGCGGCCCGAGGTGCCGAACTGGGAGAAGCTCGCCGAGACCTCGACGGTGTTCCTGACGCACTACGTGCAGGGCAACGAGTCGCAGGTCTCGCACGCGTCGATGTGGACCTCGGCGTACCTGGCCAAGCACAAGGCCGCGGTGATGAAGGACAAGATCGATCCGAAGTTCATGACGATCGACGAGGTCGTCAAGAAGGCGAACAAGTACGCCGCCGGTGTCTCCGCGAACGGCTACATCCGGCCGTCGCGTGGCTTCGGTCCGTCGTGGGATCAATTCATCAACCACATCGAGAAGGCGATGGGCCTCAAGGGCATCGACGTGATGGACAAGGGCCTGTCGTTCATCGCGCCGAAGAAGGACCAGCCGTGGTTCCTCTACCTCGGGCTGATCGACACGCACGTGACGTGGCGCGCGAAGTCGCCGTGGATCGAGAAGTACGACCCGGGCTACAAGGGGAAGTTCGAGAGCTCGTACGGCGACGATGGCAAGGCCAGCTCGAAGAACCCGAGCGACCGCGAGAAGCAGCACGTCATCGCGCTCTACGACTCGAACGTCAGCTACGACGACGATCTGCTCGGCAAGCTCGTCGCCAAGCTCCAGGAGTGGGGCATCTACGACCAGACGATGATCATCGTCACCGCCGATCACGGTGACGAGCAGTGGGAGGACGGGCGCGTCGGCCACGCCGGTAGCCAGCGCGAGACCGTCGTCCACGTGCCGATGCTGATCCACTACCCGCCGATGTTCCCGGCGAGTCGCGTGAAGGCCGGGACCGAGGGCATCGACATCGTGCCCACGATCGCGGACGTGCTCGGCGTGACGTTCGACCCCGAGTGGCAGGGCGCGTCGCTGTTGCCGCTGGCGCAGGGCGCCGACGAGTACCCGCTGCTCGCGACCTCCAGCGCCTACGAGAACACGCACACCGGCCGGATCGGTCACTGGAAGCTCCAGCTCACCGGCGGCGGCACGCCCCACCTGTGGGACCTCGCGAAGGATCCGGACGAGCGCAAGGACGTGTTCGACACCGCGCACATCGGCGCCCGTCTGCTGCTCGACCCGATGTGGATGTTGCGCGCGTACAACATCGAGTGGAACAAGGCGCAGTGGGGCAACCCGGCCACCGTGTCGAGCCGGTTCGCCGCGGATCTCGGTGAGTAACTCGCTCACTCCGACCGAGGGTGCGCGCTTCCTGCTCGTTCTGGAGCAGGAGGCCGGCGCGAGTGCTCGCTACCGCGCGGCGATCTACACGCCCGACGCGACCTACGAAGGTCACGCGCAGCTGCACGACGATGGCACCGCCGCCGTCGAGGTTGCGGGAGCACCCGACGAGCTGCTCGCGACGTTGCAGATGCTCGCGAAGCTGACCGCGCGCAGCGCCCCCAAGAAAAGGGAGGATGGTCTCCCGCCATGGCCGGCGCGCGTGCTGCGCTGGCGCGGGCCAGGTCGTGGCCAATGATCCAGAGTGTGAACATGAACGAGACGGCGGGGATGCTCGAAGCGAGGTTGCGGCTCATCGATCGCATCCGCCGGATCGAGCACGTGCTCGCCCGCGACGAGCAGGCGGCGTTCGCCGCCACACTCCTGAAGGGGCGCTCGCACGATCTCGGCAACGCGATCCAGATCGTCAAGCTGTCGGCGCTCGAGCTCGAGCGGCGCGGCCAGGATCGCCCCGACCTCGTCGAGCTGCTCGGTGATCTGCGCGGCGCGGCGGAGCAGGCAACCGCCGTGCTCGCCGGCATGATCGCGATGGCGCGGCCGCCGGCGCGCATGATCGTCGGGCCGGTCGTGTCGCACGCGGTGCGCGCGGCGGTCGATCTCGCGCGGCCGGCGATCGCAGGTGCGATCGAGGTGCGCATCGATCTCGACGACACGGTGCACACGCCCGCGACCGCCGAGGAGCTCGAGGCGATGATCGCCGCGGCGATGCTCGACGCGTCGACGGGCAGCGACGGTACGGCGGGGGCGCCCGCCACCTCGGGCGCGACGCACACCACGATCGTCGTGCGCGAGCGCGTGATCCAGGGCAAGCGCTGGGTCGAGATCCTGCGCATCGACGATCGGCAGCTCGCGGACGGCGAGCTCGCGCACATGTTCGAACCGCACTCGCTGCTCCACGTGGTCGCGGCGATCGCCAAGCAGGCCGGCGGCGACGCATCGCTCGCCCCGGGACGCGGTGGCCTCGAGCTCGCGATCGAGCTGCCCGCCGCGGCCGCGCTTCAGTCCTCGTCGTCCTCGTAGTACTCGACCGGCTCGTAGCGCAGCTCCTTGCTCGCCGGGCACAGGTCGCGATAGCTGCAGCGGTCGCACCACGGGCCCGGGTTCGGGCGCGGGCCATCGGAGACCGCGAGTGCGGCCGCCTCGATGTTGTCGAGCAGGTCGGGCACCATCTGGTCGACGATGACCGACGTCTTGACCGGCTTGCTCCACTCGACGGCACGCTCGGCGACCCAGTGGATGCCGAGCCAGAACGAGCGCACGTGGCGGAACGCCGCCGCGGCGAGCACGGCGTAGCCCTCGAGCTGGTCGGCGATCGACGAGCCCGGGATGCGCACGCCGGTCTTGTGATCGACGAGCGCGATCGAGTCGTCCTCGAAGATGTAGCCGAGGTCGAGCACGCCGCGGTAGTACGCGTCGCCGGAGTAGAACTGCGTCGTCGACAGGTCCTCGCGGATCGCGAGCGAGTACTCGACCAGCTGGCGTGCGACGCGGCGGCGGCGCCTGAACTGCTGGATGCGGTTCGCGAACGGCTCGATGCCGGTGCCGAGCACGTCGAAGCGCCGCTGCTCGCTCTCGCTCGGCAGCTCGGTGCGCAGCTTCTGCTTGGCCTCGCCGATCGCCGTGCCCATCAGCACGAGCTCGAGCGCCTTGTGGATCGACTTGCCGATCCGCGCCTCGGGCATCACCTCGGGCTCCTTGAGCTTATCGATGTACTTGAAGTGAAAC
This sequence comes from Kofleriaceae bacterium, assembly GCA_036794935.1. Taxonomy (GTDB): domain Bacteria; phylum Myxococcota_A; class Polyangia; order Haliangiales; family Haliangiaceae; genus JABFXX01. The sequence continues at coordinate 4,321 of DAIRFU010000304.1, forward strand.
AGGCGCGGACAGCGCAGCGCGGTCGAGACCTTGGAGGCCGACCACGGGGCGTGGATCAACGCGCGTGTCGACGGCACGGAGTCCAGGGTAGCCGAAAACTTGCCGTGCGGAGAGCATCGACCTACCACCGAAGGGTGGAGCTATCCGAGCACGTTTGCGAAGTCTGCTGTGCCCGCGTCTCCGAGCTGCGCCGTGGCCGCTGCTGGGGGTGCTACGAGCGCTGGGTCGAGAGCCGCCCCGTGGGGCTCGGCGCGCGGTGCGTGACCTGCAGCGAGAAGCGTCGGCGGTTCCTCAAGACGGTCGAGCTGTTCGGCGCCTGGAAGCCGATGTGCTTCAACTGCCACGGCGTCATCGGCTCTCTGGACCCGATGCCGGCCACCATCCCGCTGCTCGCGGATGCCATCTCGCGCGAGCGCCGCAAGCGTGACCGCCGCTGGGGCAAGGTCGACGGCCGCGTGTTCGTGTACGAGCGCCGCGTCGGCGAGCGCCGCAGTGGCCGCGAGGGCGAGCTGCCACCGGTCGACGACGACATGATCATCGAGGTCTCGGTCGACACCGAGGCCGCCGACATCGATTTCGACGACATCACGGCGATCCGCGACCTGATCGCCGAGCTGCGCCCGGGCGAGCTCGCGGGCTGACCGTTCTCCGCGCCTGCCCGCGCCTGCCCGCGCCTGCCCGCGCTCAGGGGCGCCGGGGCGGGGCGCTGCGCGGCGGTGTGGCCCGCCTGCGCGGTGGCGTGGCCCGCCCGCCCGGCGGCGGCGGGACGGCGATCTGCGGCGCCGGTGCGGCCATGTCCCTCTTCGCCATCACCATGCCGAGCACGGCCATCGGCACGATGCCACCGGCCGGCAGCACCTCGCTGAGGCTCTTGCCGGTCAGCCGGACGTTCAGCTCGAGCGTGGCCGGGTTCTTGTCGACCTGCGCCTTGAAGGTGCCGTCGCCGGTGTAGGACTCGACCAGCTTCTGGATGTCGGCCTTGTGCCGGATCACGTCGTCGATCTGCTTGTTCGTGCCGCGATACGACTCGAGGGCGCCCATCACGATCTTCGCGAACCCGCGTGGCGCGATCTGGGCGGCGCGCAGGACCTCGACCATGCCCTGCGAGATCTGCGTCATCGCGTCCAGGCCGCGGCGCTGACTGTCGATCCACGACCAGCCGATGCCGTCGTCATAGATCGCGAAGCTCGCCAGCTTGTGGCGCTTGATCACGTCGGTCGCGAAGTTCTGGCCGTCGATCTTGGACAGCACCTCGGTGCGCGCGTTGCGGCCCAGCATCATGAAGACCGCGAACACCGGCTTGGCGTCGAGCACCTTCGCCACGCTGGCGAGCTTGGTCCCGGGCGTCAGTGCCGGCTTGTGCCAGGCTGTCGCGATGCGCTCGCGGACCAGGGCCGTCGTCCCCACGAGCAGCACGCCGGACCGGGTCAGGGCGACCGCGTTGTCGTCGCCGGTGTCGACCCAGGCAGCGCCGTTCGCGTTGACCACGGCCTTGCCGGTCAGCTTCGCGATCTTGTCGATGGTCGCCGGCTGGAAGCGGCCGTGCACCGCGACGAGCAGGTTCGGATCGTGCTTGGGCACGAAGCGCACGAACGCGGTCGCGTCGGCGATGTCCGTGGTGACGTCGATGCCGACCATGTTCTTGACCAGGGCGCGCGGGCCCTCGATCTCGGTGACCGCCTTGCGCACCATGCGCGCGAGCTCGGGCGAGGCCTTGATGCGCGGCTGGTTCTGCAGCCCCATCAACACCTTGTAGTTCCCCGGGATGACGCTGGCCGCGTCGAAGTGGGCGACGATGTCTGCGTCGGAGACGGCATACTCGAGCGCCTGGTCCGCGGTCGGTGCCTTGGGATTGTGCGTCACGCCAAAGCCGGCCAGACCCATGAGCAGCGCAATTACCTCGACCATTCCAAGCGACATGTGTCCTCCGTATCAGCGCGTACGCGCTCCGGCCGAGCATTCGCTCAACTCGTGCAGCTGCGCAATACGACGGAACACGAAGCCAAAAAAATTCAACCGCGAAGCATGTGACCTCACGCAATTGCGACACCTCAGAAAAAAAAATGATGTCAAGACTGGTTCCGGGAAACGCTGGCGCTAGGATGGCGAACGTCTCGACGGTCCAGCTCGAATTTTTGGAGGCACGAGGTCATGAGTACGCTTGCTGTGGTTGAGGAGATTCTTCGCGAGACCGCGGTTCCGATGTCGGTGCGCGAGATCGTGGAACGGGCCGGTGTGCGACTGCCCAGCAAGTCAAAGACTCCAGACACAGTCGTCGCGCGCGACCTGTCGATGGACATCAAGAAGAAGGGCGAGAGCTCTCTCTTCGTGCGCACGTCGCCAGGTCGCTACACCCTGCGCTCGCTCGCCACGCAGATGCAGCCCATGCAAGCGCCGGCTGTGGCAACCCAGCCCATGAGCGCGCTCGCCACACGCAAGCCGGCCGCGCCCGCGCCGTCGACCGCGCGTCCCGTTCCTGCTGCAGGTCGCGCCGACACCGCCGAAGGCGGCGGATACGCGTCGTAGCGCCATTCTGCAGGCAGTCACATGATCCGGCGCGCGGAGGTCCAGGATCACCCCTGGATCGTCGCGACTGGGGCCGAGGCGTATGCCGACCTCGGTGACTACACGCGCATCCTGCCGTCGTGGCTCGAGCAGCCCGGCGTGCTGGCCTGGATCGATCAGGACACGCGCGGTCAGGGCCGCGGCTTCGCCATGCTCGGCTTCTACACCGAGGAGCTGCCGCGTCCCGGTGGTGCCAAGCCGCAGGTCATCGCCGACTTGCTCGCGCTCGCGGTGCTGCCGCTCTACCAGCGCAAGGGCATCGGCTCGAAGCTGCTCGCGCACGTGATCGATGTCGCCGAGCGCGTCGCGCCTTCGAGTCACATCCGACAGCTTCGCCTCACCGTTGCCGAGAACAACGCCGGCGCGCAGCGTCTCTATGCGCGTACCGGCTTTCACGTAGTCGAGGGCGCGGCCACCTACGATCGTGGTCAGCGTGCGCTGCGCATGGTGCGGCCGCTCGGCGCGACCGCCACTACAGAATGATGCTGCCGCACGGGAAGCTCGCCTGCACCTGCGGGTTCGGCGTGCTCTTGAGCGTCTCGCACGCCTGACCGATCAGGCGAATGTGCATGCCATCGACGACCTCCCAGTCGGTGCCGTACATGAGCATCATGCCGTTGAGCGTCACCGTGCCGTCCTTCGCCTGCTCGGGGTCGACCTCGCCGCTGATCGTGAGCTCGCACGACACCACGCCGCCGATGATCTGCTCGAATGCCATCTGCAGCTCGGCCGGGCTGTTCGCCGTGTAGTACTTCGCGTCCGGCTGGTTCTGCTGCACGCCCTGGCCGGCGTTCGCCATCGCCTGCAGGAAGCCGTCGTTGACCCCGGCGATGCCGAGGATGAACGTCCGAATGCCGGCGGTGTACGCGTTCGCCGCCGCCGTGATCGACTCCGGCTGCGTGTCATTGCCGTTGCAGTTGTTCGGCAGGCCATCGGTCGCGAGCACGATGATCGGTGGGCTGCCCATCGGTGCCGGGTTGGCCGCGAACAGCGCGACCGTCTGGTCGATCGCCGCCGGCGTCGGCGTGTTGCCGTTCGGCGACTGGCTCTCGATGAGCGTCTTGATCTGGGCGAGGTTGTTCAGCGCGCGATCCGCGGTGTTGTAGACCTTGGGACACGGGTTGTCCGCCGTGTACAGCGACGCGCCGAAGTAGACCGACCCCTGAAGCTGGCCGACGACGCCGCTCGGGCCCACGAGCGCGTCGTGCATCGCCTGATAGCGTGACGTGTTCGTGTTGGGCAGGTCGCTGTCCATCGAGCCGCTGCGGTCGATGAGCAGCTGGATCGACGGGATGACCTGCGTCGCCATGAAGTTCACGTTCGGGCAGTTCGCGTCGGGCATCATGCCCATGTCGCTGCCGCTGCCCTGATCGTCGTCGCCGCCGCCACCGGCGCCGTTATCGACGGAGCTGCCGCAGGCGGCGAGGGTAAGGAAGAGCAGGGACGTCACGGACGTGAGGCGAGTCATGGCCAGCTCTACAGCAACCGGCGGGCCAGCCGTTTCCGCACGATTCGTCGAGGGGAAACGCGCCATTGCACGCTGGTGACAGCTGACCATGGGGCGGGTGTTCCCCCCG
>DAIRFU010000305.1:0-8447 GCA_036794935.1 Kofleriaceae bacterium
CTGCACCGCCCGGCGCGGTTCAGTAGCTGGTTAGCGGACCGACGCGCTCGCGTAGTCGGGCTCGCCGTCGCCGTCATCGACGTCATCGTCGTCTTCGACCGCACGCGCGCCGACGAAGAACGTGACGACGAGGAAGATGCCGAGTCCGATGATGATCCAGGTCGGGATCATCACCGTGTGGCCGATCCACGCCAGGATGTAGAAGCGTGGGAAACGGCCGACGATCTGCGCGACCATGTAGCGGCGAACGTTGTACTCGACGGCCGGGGCGAGGATGCGGACGATCGCGATCGGCAGCGGCGTGAACGAGAACAGCACCGTGATCGCGAACGGGTAGCGCTTCATCCACCGCGTCGACCACTGGAACAGGCGCGAGCGCCGCGTCTTGCTGAGCGCGCGGTGCCGCAGCGCCGCACCGACCATCGCGTAGTCGGAGTAGCAGGCGATCAGGCTGCCGATCGTGCCGGCGAGCGCGCACCAGAACGGATCGTAGAACTTGGCGAAGTAGAGCATCGCCGGCTCGTGCGGGATGGGCACCACCGAGTTCGCCGGGATGCAGTACGCGCCGAGCAAGAAGATGCCGGAGAAATCCGGCGCGAACGCGAGCACGACCATCCCGATGACCGCGTACGCCGCCAGCGCGAGCAGGAACGCGCGCCACCAGTGATTCAAGCGCAGGAGCAACAGGCGACGCATCGATCGACCGGAAGAACGGAGCCTCAACCTACCACGGCCGGCGTGCCCTCGCCGTGGCCTGGCCGTACTCGGCGAACCGCGCTCGTACCCGCTGGAGCTCGCCCGCATCGAGGACATGCGGTGCGCCGAGCTGCGCGGCGTGCCAGTACTGGGCCGCGAGCGTCTCGACCTCGGCGGCGAGCCGCAGCGCCCTGGCCAGCGTGGTGCCGAGCGCGATCATGCCGTGGTTTGCCAGCAGGCAGGCATCACCGCCGGCAAGCGCCGCGACCGCGCTCTGCGCCAGCTCGGCGCTGCCAAACGTCGCGTACTCGGCACACGGAATCTCGTCGCGACCGGCGAGCACGACCATGTAGTGGATCGCGGGAATCGGCCGGCGCAGCGTCGAGATGGTCGTGCAGAACAGCGAGTGAGTGTGGACGATCGCGTGGACGTCGCGGCGAGCGGCGAGCAGGTCCGCGTGCAGCCGCCACTCGGTCGTCGGCGTGCGCTGGCCCAATCGCGCGCTGCCGTCGGGCTCGAGCTTGACGATGTCGTCGGCGCGCAGCTCGTCATACGGCATGCCCGAGGGCGTCACGTAGAGGCCATCGCCGCAGCGCACGCTGACGTTTCCCGACATGCCGGGCGTGAGGCCCAGCGCGCTCATCTGCCGGGCGGTCGCGACCAGCTCGTCGCGCAGCCGCTGGGTCATCGCCGCACCTCGGCGAGCAGCGTGGCGAGCTGCGCCGGCTCGGCGACGCCGCGCTCGGTGATGAGGCCGGTGACGAGCCGCCGCGGCGTGACGTCGAACGCCGGGTTCGCGACGCCGCTGCCCTGCCCGACCACCTGCACGCGCGCCACGTGGCCGTGCGCGTCGACGCCCGTGACATGGCGGAGCTCGTCGCCGCCGCGCTCCTCGATCGGGATCTCGCGGGCGTCGTCGACCGACCAGTCGATGCTCGATGCCGGCACCGCCGCGTAGAACGGTACGCCCGTGTCGTGCGCGGCGAGCGCCTTCAGGTACGTGCCGATCTTGTTGCAGACGTCGCCGCCGCGCGTCGTGCGATCGGTGCCGACGATGCACAGGTCGACCTCGCCCTGCTGCATCAGGTGGCCGCCGGCGTTATCGGCGATCACGGTGTGCCCGACGCCGTGCTGCGCGAGCTCCCACGCGGTCAACAGGCCCTGGTTACGCGGCCGCGTCTCGTCGACCCAGACGTGGATCGCGATGCCCGCCTCGAACGCCTTGTAGATCGGCGCGAGCGCGGTGCCCCAGTCGACGGTCGCGAGCCAGCCGGCGTTGCAGTGCGTGAGCACGCGGATGGGCCGGTTGCCCGCACGCTGCGCGGCGGCGCGGATGAGACCGAGCCCGTGCTGGCCGATCGCCTCGCAGCTCGCGACGTCGTCATCGCAGATCCGCGCGGCGGCGGCAAACGCGGCGGCGGCGCGGTCGCCGACCGGTACGTCGGCGATGCGCCTGCGCATGGTGTCGAGCGCCCACTGCAGATTCACCGCGGTCGGCCGGGTCGCGGCGAGCACCGCGCACGCGTCGTCGAGCGACTTCGGATCGTGGCGCAGCGCGATCGCGACGCCGTACGCCGCGGTCGCGCCGATCAGCGGCGCCCCGCGCACGTGCATGTCCCGGATCGCGCGCGCGACCTCGGCGAGCTCGCCGAGGCGGAGCCAGCGGACCTCGTACGGCAGCGCGGTCTGATCGATCACGGTCACCGACGCGCCGTCCCCGGCGAGCTCGATCGTGCGCCGCCAGCGGCCGTCGACCTTCATCGCCCGAGCACGCGGCCGGCGACCGCGTCCAGCTTCGCGACGAGTGCGGGGTCGCGCGCGTCGGGCGCCGTCATGATGGCGTGGTCGAGCGCGCGGTCGCAGCCGAACGCACACGGCCCGGTGTGCGCGGCGAGCTGCGGGATCACGTGCGCGACCAGCCGGCGCGCGTTGTCGCTGTTCGCGTGCAGGACCTTGACGATGTCGGCGACCTGGACGTGCTCGTGGTCGGGGTGCCAGCAATCGAAGTCGGTCACCATCGCGACGGTCGCGTAGCAGAGCTCGGCCTCGCGGGCGAGCTTGGCCTCCGGCATGTTCGTCATCCCGATCACGTCGCACTTCATCGCGCGGTGCAGCTCGCTCTCGGCCATGCTCGAGAACTGCGGTCCCTCCATCACGACGTACGTCCCGCCGTTCACGACCGGCAGACCGAGCGCCAGCCCGGAGGCGTGCAGGCCCGCGATCAGGCGGCGGCAGGTCGGGTGGCCCATCGACACGTGGGCGACGAGCCCGGTGCCGAAGAACGTCTTCGGGCCGCGCAGCGTGCGATCGATCATCTGGTCGACGAGCACGAACGTGCCCGGCGGCAGGTCGGCGCGCAGCGAGCCGACCGCGCTGACCGACACGACCGAGGTCACGCCGGCACGCTTGAGCGCGTCGATGTTCGCCGCGAAGTTGATCGCGTGCGGCGGGATGCGGTGACCGCGGCCGTGGCGCGGCAAGAACACGACCGGCTGATCGCCGAGCGTGCCGAACAACAGCTCGTCGGAGGGCGCGCCGAACGGCGAGTCGACGCGCTGCCAGCGCTGGTCGGTCAGCCCCTCGAGGTGATAGAGGCCGGTGCCGCCGACGATGCCGATCACCGACATGCTGGCGGTCTATCCCGCGGCCAGCCCGAGCGCCAGGTGCCCGAGCACGAGCGCCCAGATGCCGACGTAGAGCGGCACGAACGCCCGCCGCTTCTCGAGGTACTCGGGGTGAAGGATCGGCTTGCCCGCGAACTTGCCGCGCGGCTTGTTCGGGAAGAAGAACGTCTTGTACGTCTCGATCGAGGCGACGGTGAAGCCCTCGGCCGCGATCGCGATGACCGTCCACGACGGCGTGAACTGCGCGACGACGAACGCCCAGCTCGCGGCCACCGCCGGGCTGCGGAAGAACTTGAACGTCTCGAAGCCCTCGATCGGTGCGTCCTTCCACGCGCCGCCGAACGCCGAGATCCAGCCGAAGAAGCTGCCGACCGTGACGACCACGAGCCACGTCGGCCAGCTCGTGCCCCAGCTCTCCTCGAGCGCGCGGATCGCGAAGAACACGCCGAAGCAGGCGATCGCGACCACGATGCCGATCGAGATCCGCTTCTTCGCGTCCTTCATCGGCTTGCCGAACACGCCGAACTGCATCGGGATGAAGTACTTGCTCTGGTCCTCCTCGCGGATGAAGTACTTCCAGAACTCGGTCGCGGCGCGCTCGAGGCAGTAGATGAGGCCCCAGTACACGAAGCGCGCGCCCGCGTCCCCGACGAGGTCCCACTGCACGAAGTAGTACGTGACGCCGCCGAGGATCGTGCTGACGAGCGTCGAGCGGAAGTACTTGGGCCAGGTGAAGCCCTCGTGTGGCGCGTCCTTGTACATGCCCCACGTCGAGGTGTGCAGGCCGGCGAGCGTTCCGATCAGGATGGCGACTGCGTAGTTCACGTGACTCCAGCGGTTGCGTAGGCTTGCTCGACGAGCTCGAGGTCGCGGCGCGCCTGGGCCAGGGTCATAGCGGGTTCTTGGCCCGTCTTCCAGGCCTGGACGAAGTCTGCCCACATGGCGGCGTACCCCGCGAGATCGCGCAGCCCCGGCAGGTAGATCCGGGTCTTCTTGCCGTGGAGCAGGACCCACAACCCGTTGGTCTCGAACGTGATCGTGCCGGCCCGGCCGTAGATCTTCGAGAGCCGCAGGCCCCTGGCCGTCGACGGCACCTCCCACGAGTACGACAGCATGCCGGCCGGGCCGTCCGCGTACGCGAAGCTGATCTGCATGGACCGCTCGATTCCCGACGCGGGCCCGGGGTGAACGCCGTGGACGGCGCGGATCGGCAGCCCGAGGCTCGCCATGAAGTCGATCCAGTGAATGCCGCCCTCGTACAGCGCACCGCCGAGCGCGAGCTGCGCATCGGCGCGCCAGTTGTTCGCGTCGCGCTGCGACTTGATCGCGTTGATATGAATGAACAGTGGATCGCCGATGGCGCCGTCCGCCAGGAGGCCGCGCACGCGGCGCAAGAGCGGCTTGTACTGGTAGTTCTCGGCGACGAACACCTGCTTGCCCGCGGCGGCGGCGGCCGCACCGAGCTCGGTGAAGTCGGCCGCGCGCGGCAGCGGCGGCTTCTCGAGCACCACGTGCTTGCCGGCGGCGAGTGCGGCGAGCGCGAGCTGCTTGTGCGAGTGCGGCGGCGTGACGATCGCGACCGCGTCGACGTCGGGCGACGCGAGCGCCTGCTCGTACGTGCCGTGCGCGGCGCCGCCCAGGTCGCGCGCGAACGCCTGCGCGCGCCCGGCATCGCGGCTCGCGAACCCGACCGCGACGTCGCCCCGGTGCTTGCGCAGGCGCTTCGCGTGCGCCTTCGCGATCCGGCCGCAGCCGAGGAACGCGAGCCGGATCACGACTGCACGATCCTCTCGGCGGCACGCAGCGCGTTCGCCGCGATCGTCAGGCTCGGGTTGACACCGGCCGACATCGGCAGCGCGCTGCCGTCGGTGACCCACAGGTTGTCGACGCCGCGGAACCGGCCATGCGCGTCGAGCGGGGCGGTGCTCGCGTCGCTGCCCATGCGGAGCGTGCCGACCGCGTGCGAGAACGTCTTCACGCGGTGCGTGTACGAGGTGAGCGCCCCCATCGTGCCGAGCACCGCGCGAGCTCGACGCGCGAGCGCGAGGACCGCCTGCTCGTCGCGCGGTGTATAGGAGGTATCGATCACGAGCTGCGGCAGACCGTACCTGTCGCGCACGCCCCAGTCCACGCCGACGCCGTTCGCGTGCCGCGGCTGGTCCTCGGCGATGCAGAGCAGCCCGGTGAGCTGCTCGGTGAACGCGCCGAGCACGGTCTTGAGACCGCGCGGCAGGTGCGCGCGCACCAGCTCCTTCGGCGGCGTCATCATCTGCTGCACGCCGCCGAGCTTGGTCAGGCCGTACGTGTCGTCGGCGTCGTCGCCGAAGTACCAGTCGTGGAGCGCGACCTGCTTGTGAAAGCGCTGATCCGGATCGGGGCGCACCGGGAACACGCCGAACACCATCGCGTTCGCGTGCCGCATCAGATACCGGCCGACCGCCGCGCGCGCCGGCGACAGCTCGTCGAGCCTGGACGCGAGCACGAGGTGCGGCGAGCCGAGCGCACCGGCCGCGAGCACCACGGTGCCGGCCTCGATCGCGACGTCTTCGCCGGTGTCGCGGCGATGGACGTGCACGCGGGTGATGCGGCCGTGCTCGGCCTCGAGCCGGCGTACGACCGTGCGCGGCCACAGCGTCATGCCGCGCTCGATCAGCGGCCCGATCATCATCGTGGCGACGTCGTTCTTCGCGCCGATCGCGCACGCGTAGGTGTCGCACGTGCGGCACGCGATGCATGGCCGTCGCTCGTCCGAGGCGGTGTGGTTGATCGCGAGCGGCAGGTGAAATGGCGACAGGCCCATCCCGACCGCGGTCTCGACGACCCGCTGCGAGACCGGCGCGAGCGCGGCCGGCGCGTGCGGAAACGGCCGCGACCGCCGCGGCGCCGTCGGATCCCCCGCGTCGTCGCCGGCGATCCCGAGCAGCCGTTCCGCCTCGCAGTAATAGGGCTCGATCTCGTCGTAGCCGTACGGCCACGCCGCGCCGGAGTCGGCGACGACGTCGGGGTCACCGGCGAAGTCTCGCTCGCGAAAGCGAAACGAGACGCAGCCGTAGTAGACCGACGGTCCGCCGACGCAGGCGTACGCCCCGATCGTCGTGCCGTGGCCGCCGCGATCGCAGCGATACGGGATGTCCTTCGCGTAGCTCGGCGTCAGCTCGAGCGAGGCCTCGGGCAACCACGCGCTCGGCCCGCGCGCGACCCAGTCGCCGCGCTCGATCATCAGCACGCGGGCACCCGCGGCCACGAGTCGGTGCGCGGCCATCGCGCCGCCGAATCCGCTGCCCACGATCACGGCGTCGAACTGCACGCGCCGGGCACCCTACGGGCCCGTACCCGGTTGGTCAAGCGTGCGCCGTGCGGCGTTCAGGTGCCGGGCTTCTCGGTCGTGTGGCACGCGTAGCAGCCGAACGCGCCCTCCTTCGGGGCCGCGGGATCGAGCTCCTCGATGCCGAGCAACGCCGCCATCTGCGGCTTGACCTGCTTGCCCATGAACTCCATGTACTCCGGCTTGTCCTTCGCGAGCTCGGCGAAGCCCTCCGGGGTCGTCGGCAGCTCGGCGATGCCGGGGTTCGGCATCTTGAACGTCTTGTCGACGGCGCCGTCGCCGTGACAGGTCTTGCAGCCGAAGTCCTTGAACGTCTTCGGATCGAAGCCGACGAACAGCTCCTTCATCTTCGGCGTGACGACCGCGAACATGAACTTGCCGCGCTGCTCCTTCGTCATGTCCTTCCAGGCGACGGTCGGTGGGCCGACGACGGGCTCCTCCTGGGCAGGCGCCTCCTTCGGCGTCTGGGCGGTGGGGGACGAGCCGCCGCACGCGGTGGCCACGAGCAGGATGCACGCAATCAATGAGGTACGCACGATGCCTGATATGCCCAATCCGGCGCCCGGACACCAGCCCCTTCGCTGGCGACACTGTTGCACCGGCGGATCAATCGCGAGCCGCTCAGTTGAGGACCACGCCCTCGCGCAGGACCGGGCGGCCGGCGAGGATCGCCTCGGCCGTGCGATCGCGGTCGGGGTGGCCGCCGGGTGGCCCGCCTGCGGCGAGCACGTCATCGACCAGCGCGGGCGCATACGAACGGAAGTGATCGTCCTCGGTGATCCGGCCGCGGCCGCTGACCGTGATGCCCTCGATCCGGCCGCGTAGCTCGAACGGATGGTGCTCGGTGATGATCGCGCGCGCGCGCGTGTCGCCGTGGACGGCGACCGAGCCCCGCCTGCCGAAGCCGATGATCACCTCGTCGATGACGAGATCGCCGAGCACGACGATCTGGGCGCAGCCCGCGATCAGGTTCTTCGCACGCACGTTGCCGGTGACGAGCAAGAACGAGCCGAGCTCGCTGGCGCGGTTGATGATCGAGCCCGTGACCTCGAGGTCGCCGTCGACGATCGTGCCGTCGCAGCCGTCCTCGTCATCGAGATCGAGCGAGAGATCGCCCGGAACGTGGCTGTTGCCGCGCAGCACGGTGATCGAGTCGTTGGCGAGCATGCCGCGGATATGGCGGCGCAGGTCGTACAGGTCGTCGGCGGCGTTGGCGTTGATCTCGAGCTGCTCGGGCAGGGGTGGCCGGTCCTCGCGGATCGGCCTGCGCTTCCTGCTCCCGGCTGCTCGCTTCACCACCGTCGACGATAACACTCAGCCACCACGGCTGGCGAGCGGCGATCGATAGCCGGCATCCTCGGCGCGGCGGGCCCGCTCGCCGAGCGCGCGGCACACCGCCGATGCGAGCCCGGGCACGTCATCGACGAGCTCCTCGAAATCGAGGCGCTCGAGCCGGATCAGCCGCGCGCCGCGCACGGCGGCGAGGTCCGCGGGAGCGGCGAGCGGCGCGACACAGGCCAGCTCGTCGACGACCTCGCCCTTGCCGATCCGGCGGTCCGCGAGCCGCAGCTCACCGTCCTCCACGACGATCAGTGCGTCGATCGGATCGCCGGCGGTGATCAGCACCTCGCCTTCGCGAGCGCTCACCCAGCGCGCGCGCTCCGCGACATCGGCGAGCTGGCGCGTCGTGAGCGTCGCGAGCATCGGAATGCGGCCGAGCGCGATCAAGGTCTCGACTCGTGTGGGCATGTCGGTGGCTCCTTCGTCGACGTGGTCGTCGACGGCTTCGGTGAGACGGCGGA